>CAYSQZ010000104.1:0-3067 GCA_964433035.1 uncultured Pirellulaceae bacterium
CGAACGGTGGATGCGAACGGTGGACGCCTTTCGCTTTTACGCCAACGGCGTTAGATCAATAGCCCAAGGTTCTTGAACCTTGGGACAATGAGAACATAACGTACGCAATCCCAACGGGATTGGATCAGGTTCGGCGAAGCGTTGTTTGAACCCGCTTGCCAACTTGACGATGTTGTGTACAGTAAGAAGAATTCTTAAAAGGAAGGGGACGCGACGCTGTGAACGCCGCGACCTTGGGGCAAGATGTACTGTTTAGCACGATCTGGTGGGAAAGTTGAAAGCCCATCTCCGCTTTCTTTGAAGGCTTCGATCAGTTGTTAATAGAAACAAGCGATCAAACCCCGGGGAGTATCGTCGCTACGTTGAATCGCTCGCCAACGTTTCTGAGACATTGACCAAAAAAAACCTCTGTTCGCGTTTGCCGCAGTCGTTGATTCTTGGACTGCTAAGCTAACACCTTAAGTAGAGCCATTGGCACGCCTTATACATTTTTAAAACGGTCACTTTTAAAAACGGTTATTCAGAATCCTCTGACCAGAATCATATTGAAGACGCTAGTGGAAGAAGAAAAAACTTGCCTGATTGGAATGGATCGTGCGGCTCTGTCAGAGACTTTATCTCGGTCGGGTGTACCGGCTAAGCAGCTTTCCATGCGCACCAATCAGGTTTGGCACTGGCTTTATCATCGCGGCGCAGAGTCGTTTGATGAAATGCTGAATCTAAGCAAAGATCTGCGAGCGACGCTTGATCAGAAGTGCGCCATCGAGATGCCCGAGATCGTTGAAGAGCAGGTATCCCAGGATGGAACTCGCAAATGGTTGTTGAGGTTTCCAGCTCGTGGTTCCGGGGCACCGGTCGAAGTCGAATCGGTCTACATTCCCGAGCGGGATCGCGGCACGTTGTGTGTTTCGAGTCAGGTTGGCTGTTCGCTTACGTGTACATTCTGTCATACCGGAACCCAGAAAATGGTCCGAAATCTTGAGGCTAGCGAAATCCTCGGCCAAATCCTTCTCGCCCGTCGAGAGCTGGGGGACTTCGAGGGTCACGAAGCTCCCCACGATTTGATCGCGCCGGTAGAGGGTCGCAAACTATCAAATATTGTGATGATGGGCATGGGCGAGCCGTTGTTTAATTTTGAGAACGTAAAACAGGCATTGCTGATTGCCCTGGATGACTCTGGGCTCAACTTCTCGCGCCGCCGTGTTACGCTGTCGACTTCAGGCGTGGTGCCCAATATCTCCAGAACAGCTGAAGAGATTCGCTGTATGCTGGCGATCTCTTTGCATGCTACCCGGGATGAGCTGCGAGACGTTCTGGTTCCGATCAATCGAAAGTACCCGCTGGATAAATTGATTCACGCTTGTCGGCAGTACCCATCAGTGTCAGGCGCTCGTCGGATCACGTTTGAGTACGTGATGCTCAAAGACGTTAACGACAGTCTTCGCGACGCTCGCGAGCTTATCGAGTTGCTTGATGGTATTCCTGCCAAGGTCAACCTCATACCGTTCAATCCCTGGCCAGGTTCGGAGTACCTTTGCTCTGATGAGAAAACGATTGAACGATTCTCGGAGTATCTTGCTCAACGTGGATTGATGGCGCCGGTTCGACGACCGCGCGGACGCGATATTCTCGCTGCTTGTGGCCAGTTAAAATCAGAATCTCAGCGAGTCAAGTTGAAGCGTTGAGAATCGAACCTGGCGGAGTTTTAGTAGGTCCAACGCAATCCAAGCGTGGCTGCGTTGAAGAAGGGCGTGTTGGCGGTTTCTACTCCATTGATACCACCAGAGAGGATTTGGGCTGGGGCTAGTGCCAGTCCGTCAATCCAGGTCGCTTCATAGCCCACATAGACCGACAATGTATTTGGGAAAATGTCAACGTAGAGCCGCCCCCCAATCTCTGCCAAAAATGATCCGGTCGATTTGGTAATCGAGTTTTCGGATTCGGCGCCGAATACGTCAACGGTTGAAAACGTAACTTCTGTTGGATTGGTATAGCCACCAAATCGACCGAAACCATTGATGCGAACACCATCTGCGATCGGATAGTTCAGCTCTAGTCCACCCTGCAAGCCCAGAAGAATATTGGTTGCTTCGGTAGTCTGAGTCTCAGTGAATGTTACTGGGCCGACAAATTGTGTGCCCGAAACCTCGACCAAATCTTTCGTCGAAACGATTCGAGGACCGAACATGACCGTAACTCCCGGTCGGATTGCTCGGCGTGCCATTAGTTCGATACTGAAGTAATCCGAATCGTAGCCGTAGGTGATTGCAGTAGGCTCAGAACCTGGAATGACGAAAAATGGGGATACCAGATTGGGACCATTGATATCCGTAAATTCTTCCCAGTCAGCGATGATCGTTCGCAGTTCAAGCTCTCGTCCGTGCTTGTTTAAGAAGTTGAATTTGACTTCTGCGCCGCCTGCGCTGCCCAAGTCGGTTGCTTGATCAGAGTCAAAAAGGACCTCGTTGGTGATCGAGTCGGTGATAATCGGTAGTCCAAGATCGTCGCCTGGTCGGTCATACGCTTTGGCGCCAAATTCAACTGAGAACCTTTGATCCTGAGCCGTCAAATGAGCCCAATCTTGTGCTAGCGATTCAGGAACGCAAAATGATGCGGATCCAACTAGTACAAAAATGGTTATGATGAATTTCAACGAACTCACTTCGAGCCTCCAGACCTTACCGAGCGCAGTTTTGGTGTCTGCAAATCAGGATCGACCGGTAGCACCTGAATACTAAGCACAATTGCTACTGCCAGTAGCGTTAACTTAAGTTTCTCAGTTTGCCAAAGCTCTGTAGATTGAGCGTCTCAGCCGGTGCTATCTATGAATCAGGCAGTTCATACGAATGCCCCAGGATTCTGTATTTTGCCCAGAGAAATTCACTCGACAAATTTTGCGCCAATTAAAATCGCTTGCGACGAGTCAAAAAGGCAGGGGCGATAGCTGACAGAAGCAACAGCCCGTTGGACGGCTCTGGAACAGCGGTGCTGGTAGTGACACCTTCCGAAGCATCGGTTGGTTGGAAATTCGTCCCGACTATGGTCGTGAAGTTGACCAATCCATCGT
>CAYSQZ010000104.1:3167-13737 GCA_964433035.1 uncultured Pirellulaceae bacterium
TCGGTTGGTTGGAAATTCGTCCCGACTATGGTCGTGAAGTTGACCAATCCATCGTTGGCTTCGGTTGCCACCAAATGCGGTCGGGGCACGATCATTGGCTTCGTCCAATCATCGACGAAACCTTGCCAATGCAAATCATTCGCCTCCGCGGTGACAGGCTATCGCTGTCCAGCTGATGGGGTCACGATTCTGTCCAAAATCGAACGAATCCCAGCTGAGTTCTGAGTTCTAGCTGGGTTTTGTCCCGGAGATCCGTAGATCGACAAATCGAAATTTGGGATCTCGTCCCCAAGGTTTGCCGCGTTGGCTTGCAGCCTGAGAACCTTCTCAAAGTAAATGAATGGGTACTTGGTGCCTGGCCGTTTGTTACGTACCCAACCGTAGCTAGTGCTGATCAGCCTGGAGGGAATTCTGCCTCGCTGAACTTGCCGCACTACTTGAGAGATGAAATCCTGTTCTTCTTGCCTTCGTGTTTTCAACAGCGCATTAAGTTGCTGTTCGTACTCTACGAATTGACCCGGCGTAAAGTTTGTTCCCGAGAGTTCATCAGCGATGGTGGATTGAGAAGCTACCGAAGTTCCGATTAGGATTGAGAAGGTAAATATAACGATCCAGAGGCGCGACGAGAAAGACATGTTTGTTCACCGGGTAAGCTAGTTACTGAAACGGATTTCAAATCGGAATTTGAAGCGTATCTGTAGTTGAAAACCGAATTCTCAGACAGAGCATTTTCCAAAAGCGAGCTAGCAGCGAATTTGCAGGATTCGGGGCTTAGCGGCGAGATGATGTCGGTTTAGCGGGCTCAGTTGCGGAATTCCTGATCAAGATAGTTGAAAAAAAATTGCTCTGGGAATTATTCCAAGCTCAGTCGGTCGTAAAGTCGATCTATGAAATACTTTGATTACAATCGTGACGGCTGTTTCCGATTTTGATTTTCTGGCCACGCTTTTTTTAACCAATGTCAACACTTAGTTTTTCTTGCCCTCAATGCCAAAAAGAGCACAGAAGGCTCAAGCCTGAGTTGGCGGGCCATAAGGTCAAGTGCCAGTGTGGTTTTGTGTTTAGGCTGGGTTCTAAAGAAGACAAGCTGGTTCCAGTTGTTCCGAAGCTACGTCGGGGCGAGACGCCGAGCGATGTGTCGAACGAACCGAAACAAACGTCAAGTCGCAATGGCTCTGAAGAAAATCAGAATCCAAATCCTTCTCCAGATTCAAACCTCAGCGACGAAGTTCTTGATTTGGCGGATTTGGAACTGATCATGGAACCCATCGAAGTGGCCGTTGAGGTTCCCCAAACATACAACGTGAGTTTAGAGGAAGAGTTTTTCGTTAAGCCGATTGGAGCGGTTGAGTCAAACAAAACTCACCAGGAGGAGGTCCCAATTTTGGTACCCGTTACTTCAAGCCGGTTGCCAGTTGCTGATTTGTTTTCGGATTCGACTGCAGTCGATGTTCAAGCTCCGAGTGATGGATCGCTCGCGTCTGGAACGCCCACAGAAAGCTCTCAGCCAGAAAAGAAGCCTGTTGAAAACGGGCAAAAAACACAATTGGACTCTGCTCTCGGGCCGACGGTGAGTTTGGTCGTCAGTGTCTTGGGGCTGATTTCGATGATCGCCGTGTTGTCGTTGGTCGGCTACGCTCTAGGGCGTAGTTTGGATCAGCAACAAACTGGCAACCTGTTTGTGCCTGAAGGCCAGAAGGGTTGGCTTGCGTTTGCCATGATCCGAACAGTGGCGATATTAGTCGTTGGATCGTTGCTTGGTCTTTCAATTGTTGCCAGCGGGGTCACCGCGGTCATGGAGATGACGCAAAAGCGAAAGATAGGTTGGGCTCATAAGTTATCAGCAATTTTGGCAACAATCTTTATGTTGTTGTTACTGGTGTACCTGGTGTCATCGTTGATGCAAGTTTATGGCGTCGCCAACGACGCCCAGTTCCGGGTGAACCAAGCCAAGCTGACGAGGACGGTAGTTATCACGGTCCTATCAACGATCGGAATGGGGCTTGCGCCACTTTTGGTTGCGATAACTGGATTCGCTCGCGGACGGAAATAGTGGCTCAGCTTTGAACCCCAGTTAAACGAGCAGACCGTGTATGTTTGTGGGTGCCCCCAAGTGCTGTTCCCAGTGCTTTTCGTATTTGTAATTTCTTAAGCAACCGAAGCACTGCTTTGTTTGAGCATTGACCGACAAGTAGCTTGTAATTGTCAGGCAGTGCCTAGTCTTCCTTCTTTGTGATCTCGATTCCCAATTCACGCAGTTGCTTCTCTTCTACCACGTTGGGAGCCTCGGTCATCATGTCGTTGGCTCGTTGAGTTTTGGGGAACGCGATGCAATCTCGAATATTCTCCAAACCAGCAAACAGCATCACGATTCGATCGATCCCAAGCGCCAATCCTCCATGCGGAGGAGCGCCGTAGCGAAGTGCATCGAGAAGAAAACCAAACCGCTCTTCGGCATCTTGCTTGTCCATGCCGAGCAGCCCAAAAACCTTTTCTTGAATTTTGCTATCGTGAATACGAATCGTCCCACCGCCGGCTTCGTAGCCGTTAATCACTAAGTCATAAGCCTGGGCTCGACTCTTTTCGGGCGCATCGTCCAACTCCGACAAACATTCCTCCAGAGGAGCTGTGAACGGGTGATGCATCGCCACCCAGCGATCGCCGTCCTCGTCCTTTTCGAACATTGGAAACTCTACAACCCAGGAGAAATTCATTTCCTTGGGATCGTAAAGCTCAAACTCAACCCCGAATTTCTTGCGAATTGAATAAAGGCTTTTACAACTAACGTCCCACGTGTCGGCGATGAACATCAGCAAATCGCCCGGCTCAGCTTCGAGCTTGGACTTGATCGCCGCCAGTTGGTCTTCGGTGAAGAATTTTGCAATCGGCGAAAACAATGACCCATCTTCTTCGCATCGGAACCAGGCCAGACCTTTGGCTCCAAAGTCGTCTTTGACGCTTTCGGTCAATTCGTCAATTCGTCTTCGAGAGTAAGTCGCCGCAGCACCTTTGCCGTTAATCCCCCGGACAAAGTTTCCCGCGTCGATAGTGCCTTTGAAGACTCCGAACTCGCACTGGCTGGCGATCTCAGCGATATCGACGATCTCCATGCCAAACCGCATGTCAGGTGCATCATGACCAAAACGCGTCATCGCTTCGTGGTAGGTTAGCCGAGGCAGTGGCAGCTGGAGGTCAATGTCCAAAATGTCCTTGGCAAGCTTTTTCATCATGCCGTCGATCATTGAAATCACGTCTTCGGAATCGACGAACGACATCTCAATATCCAGCTGTGTAAACTCCGGCTGACGGTCGGCACGAAGGTCTTCATCGCGAAAGCACCTGGCGACTTGAACGTAACGGTCATAACCGGCGATCATCATGATCTGCTTGTAGATTTGGGGCGACTGTGGCAGCGCGTAAAAATTGCCGTTAAACACGCGACTGGGTACCAGATAGTCGCGAGCGCCTTCCGGGGTACTGCGGCCAAGGATCGGTGTTTCAACGTCGATGAAATCATTCTCGGCGCAATAATCTCTCATCGCTTTGATGATTCGGCTGCGAAGCACCAACGTGTTCATCATTTTTTCGCGTCGCAGATCGAGATACCGGTGCTTGAGTCTCAAGTCTTCGCCGGGCAGTTCTCGCTGTCCTGGAGTGAAGGGAGGTGTCAGGCTCTCGTTGAGAATTTCAAGTTCGTTGGCAACAAACTCAATCTCGCCGGTCGTCATTTCATCATTGTTCTGTCCTTCGGGGCGCTTGCGGACTTTGCCGACCACCTTGATAACGAACTCATTGCGGAGCTTGCCCGCCCGCGCCACGATATCGTCACCTGCGTCGGGGTTGAAGACGACTTGGGTTAATCCATATCGGTCACGAAGATCGATGAAATTGACGCCGCCAAAGTCGCGAACGGTGTCGACCCATCCGCAAAGCGTCGCTGTCTGACCCACGTGATCGACGTTTAATTCTCCGCAAGTGTGTGTTCTTAGCACTTCTGTTCTCTATTGATTGATTGATTGATGGCAGTAAAGTTATCCAAACCGAATCTCGCCAGCGATTGAGGCAAGCCAGTTGGGACTAGTGGTGTCAGATCTGAATTGACAGGTGCCATGTTGACGGGTGCCATGTTTACGCTCGCGTAAGCATGCTCACGCAAGCGTGAAGCATGGCACCCGTTTTGCTATTCATTTCAGGATTGAAAGACCACTAGATAGAATAAGCCGAATTTGTTTCGGCTGGATGAATATCCAATCTACTAATATCGCAACTAGATCAAGTTTGAGAAAGCCGTAATCGTGGGGTAGATCTGATTCGAAGTCAGATCCTGATTCCGTCGCTTGCCACATCACCTCGGTTTTTGCGAGTTAACCGTAGCGATCGAAGCGACGGTTGGTATGATCGAGGGCTGGTTACTGTTTCAAGAGAGGGAAAGTTAAGTCAGATGTTTAACGGATTTCCAAAGGATTCGATCAAGTTCTTTAAGGATCTCGAAAAGAATAACAATCGCAAGTGGTTTGCCGAGAACAAGGCCCGCTATGAGGACGTCGTGCTCAATCCGGCTTTAGAGCTGGTCACCGAAATCGCGGGTCCGCTCAAGAAGGTCTCTCCTCATTTTCTCGCCGTCGCCAAAAAATCCGGTGGCTCGCTGATGAGAATTTACCGCGACATTCGTTTTTCGAAAAACAAAACTCCCTACAAAACCAATCTGGGAATCCATTTTCGGCACGAAGCAGGTAAAGACGTTCATGCCCCGGGATTTTATTTTCATATCGACGCTCAGGAAGTCTTTGTCGGCGGAGGGATCTGGCGTCCTGATAGCAAGACGCTGGGAATGATTCGAACGCTGATCGATGACGACCCAAAGTACTGGAAGCGTTCCAAAAACTCAAAGGCGTTCAAGTCAACCTTTGAATTGCACGGCGATAGTCTCAAACGACCGCCTCGGGGTTACGATGCCAACCATCCGTTGATTGACGATCTGAAACGCAAAAATCATATTGGCTTTGCAAATTTGTCGAGATCTGATTTGTATGATCCTGAATTGATCGACAAGTTGATCGCGAATTTTAAAGCGGCCAAGCCGTACGTTCGATTTCTTTGCGATGCGATTCATCAACCTTGTTGAATCTGTAATCCAAACACTGCTCTTTTATTGGAAGCCAGTTCCTTTGTCACAAGCAAAATTACCCGCCCCAGATATTCTTCTCGAAGACGGCGCCGTTCTGGTTTTGAATAAACCGGGTGGTCTGCTGACTCAAGGACCACCGGGAATCGACAGTCTTGAGCTTAGGATGAAGCAATTCCTCAAGGTCCGCGACGAAAAGCCCGGCAAGGTTTATCTCGGTGTGCCCCATCGACTCGACCGCCCTGTTTCGGGAGTCATGGTGGTGGTGAAGAACGTCCGCGCCGCCAATCGAATTTCAGAGCAGCTACGAAACCGGACGGTCACCAAGAAATATTGGACGGTGATCGAGGGAGTCGTGGGTGCCGAAAACGATTCTGATGACAGTCCAATCAAGGGTACTTGGACCGACTGGATGAGAAAGCTGCCTGATCAAGCCAAATCGGCCATCGCCAGCGAAGATCACCCCGATGCCAAGCATGCTGTCCTACATTTCACTGTGCTGGCCCAAACCCCGTCGCGGACGTTGCTTGAAATTGAACTCGAAACTGGGCGAACGCATCAAATTCGTCTGCAATGCGCCACACGTGGTTTTCCGATTGTGGGTGATACGCTTTACGGCTCCGAAATTTCTTTTGGACCGGAAGTCGTTGATTTGAGAAAACGCTGGATAGCGCTGCATGCTCGCAGACTGGCATTCGTTCATCCGATTTCCAAAATTGACATCGATCAGACTTCTCCGATCCCGAAACATTGGAAAGTGTTTGAAGAATTTGAATCTATCCTTGGCCCTTTTGGGGCGGCGCAATGAGCCCGTCGCTCAAAGTTCTTGCGTTGCAGCCCTATTTTGGTGGCAGCCACGCTCAATTCCACAATGGCTGGCTTGGCCATTCAACGCACCAATGGACGACGTTGGAACTTCCGGCGAGGAATTGGAAGTGGCGCATGCGGCATGCCGCAATTTATTTTTCACAGCAGATCCATGAGCTTGCCGAGCAGGGGCAACATTGGGATGTGATCGTCGCGACCGACATGATGAACATCGCAGAACTTAAAGGGTTGTTGCGGTCCGATTTGCGCGAAATTCCCATTGTGCTTTACTTTCACGAAAACCAGTTTGTCTATCCTAACCGTTTCGGGCGAGAGCGTGACCGCCATTTCCCGTTCACCAATTTTATATCTGCAATCGCCGCCGACCACATTTGGTTCAACTCGCAATTTAATTTCGATTCCTTGGTCGTTGAGCTTTGGAAGTCTTCCAAGCGCTGGCCCGATTTTCGTCCAACCGAAGCGATCGACGCTTTTATTTCAAAGTCCCGCATTGAACCGCCCGGCATCGAGACTCCTCCGTTGGATTTGGCAAGCTTCCATGACGCGCGTGCCGATCGTGCGGCTCGGGGCGAACCGATTCACTTGGTTTGGGCAGCTCGATGGGAGCACGACAAAAATCCGCAACGTTTGTTCCAAGCCCTGAAGATGCTGGAAGAGGACTGCGTCAATTTTCGTTTGAGCGTGATCGGACAATCGTTCCGAATCGTTCCCGAGGTTTTTGAAGAGATTCGAACCAAATTCAAGGATCAAATTGTTCGCTGGGGATATCAGGAATCGCGAACGGAATATTGGGAGACGCTTGCTGAGGCTGACGTTTTTCTTTCCACTGCGACTCACGAGTTCTTTGGGCTTTCGGCGGCCGAAGCGATCGTGGCTGGTGCGTGTCCTTTGTTGCCCAAACGCTTGGCTTACCCGGAGCTGCTGCAGTATGGAGTCGACCAAGCCGGTGCAGGGCAGGTTGGGGCGACCGGGCGCTCAGCTAGAGATTCGAGCGAAAACGATCCGTTAGATGAGAAGGTTGCGGCCTATTTGTACGAGGACCAATACCAAGTCGACGCGGCTGGTGAATCTGTCGACCCTCCTCGGGGGCTTGTCGACGCGATAAAGAAGATTGTCCGGCGGCGCGCGAGTGAGGCAAATTGGCACAATAACGATATCGCGAGTCGATTTCTAAAACGTCTTGAGATTGCCAAACGTGCTACTGAAATGGATTCTGAATTGTCAAACGTAGTGTCTGGGATTGTGGAAAATGAGGTTTGACCAATTTTGCGAATCAGTCCTGCTCCGTTGACGGCGACGGGGCAATCGCAGAAAATGAATCACTTCAATTCTTTATTCATCGACTTCAATGACAAACAAGCGATTTTTCTGCCTTCGCGGGTGCATGAAATCTGGTACCAACTGGCTGGGCAGTCTTTTAAGCAGCCATCAAGATATCAGCTGTGTTGGCGAGTTTCACTGGCAAGGTGTGGTGGAACGATTCAATCAAAACCTGAATACGCTTGCGATGTATTCATCGGACGAAGCCAAAGAGCGAGCGCGGACGCATTTTGAAGAGATGATCAAAAAATGTCTTTGCGAGGCTGCGGAACCAGACGCCACAGTGATTGGCGATCGAACGCCGCACACGATCATTCCGGTGACGCTCAGGAATGTGCCTTACATTTCCATCATCCGCGACGGCCGTGATATCCTCGTCAGTCGCGCTTTTCATTTGTACAACCATCCCACTGTACATCGGCTGTTTGACCGTATTCCGGAAATGGCCGAGACGTTGAAAGCGTTTCAGGCTGATCAATGGTACTTTCAAAAACATCCCGAAAAATTGCTTTGTCACGAAGTTATGGTGCGTGAGTCGTTGGTGTGGTGGCGAGACAGTCTGGAGCGAGATGAAAAGGCTGTCGAAATGTTTCCCAAACTCAAAATTCGTTTCGTGCGTTACGAGGATTTACATCGCGACACCAAGGCTGAGCGAGCATCGCTGTTTGAGTTTCTCGATGTCGATCCCAAGCGTGCGGCCAAGATCGAAGGTGATTTGAGCCCGGGATTCAAAAAAGAGCGTCCGTCGAAGTTTTTGCGTAAAGGGAAGGTCGGCGATTGGAAGAATTACTTTAGCGATCAGACATGCGAGTGGTTTAAAGAAGAAGCCGGTGATCAATTGATCAAATATGATTACGAGCAGGCAAACGATTGGAATTCGGAATGAGTCAGCAGAACGACCCAAGCTCAGAAAACGAACCCAATTCGACGTTGGACAATGAAGCTTCGCCGACAGGAAAGGAACCTTCGGGTGCAAGTTCGGCGGCACCAGAGAAGAAGGAACCAACGATTCACCTCGACAAGTTCCTAAAAACCTGTGGTGTAGCGACAGGTGGGCAGGCTAAGGTAATGATTCAAGCTGGCGAGGTGCTGGTTAACAATGAAGTCGAGACGCGTCGGCGAAAACAGCTTCGGGTTGGGGATGAGGTGACGCTCGGTGACACGATTTATGTTGTTGCGCTTAACGAGTAAAGCTTTCGCAACGTACGCCTTAAGTTCTTTCCAGCCAATAGCTGGAGAAATTCGTTTTGGGAGTGTAGCGGTCAGCGGATCTCCGATTCAGAATCGCCAGCAAACGCCCTGACGAATCAATTGCCCCGACTTTCTCGAAATCAATTGGCGACGGCGGAGTCCAGGCGTGTCCGTTGGCAAATAGCTGGATCTGCTCGTCAGGAACGTTGGTATAGTTCAAGTTGTCGACGAAGTCCTGAGGTTTGGTCAAATTGCGTTCAATAGACTCAGGCGAAATCTCGTCCGAGTGAAGCGACTGGCTGACATGGAAGCTCCCGATTGAAGTTCGCTCAAGTGACGTCATAATCGCGCCCGAGCCAAGCCGCCGACCGATATCTCGTCCAAGTGATCGAACGTAGGTGCCGCTTCCGCATTGCATCTCAATCTCGAAATCGGGATAGTTGAGCGACTTGAGCTGGATGTCTTCGATCAAAATCTTTCTCGACTTCAGGTCAAAGTCGACCCCCTTGCGGGCCAGATTGTAGGCCCGCTTGCCGTCTACCTTGAGTGCCGAAAATCTCGGCGGTACTTGCTCAATTTCGCCAACAAAGTCTGGCAACACCGCTTCGATATCTGATCGCGAAACAGAGGGAGCATTAGACAGTTCTTCAACGTTGCCATAAATGTCTTCGGAGTCAGATTCGAAGCCCAGTCGAAAGCCAGCAAGATAAGTCTTGGGCAGCGCTTGCGCGTAAGTCGTCAACCGAGTCGCCGGGCCGATACAGATTACCAAAACACCGGTCGCGAGCGGGTCAAGCGTACCGGCATGCCCAACCTTAAGCGGCTTGCAGAGCTTTTGAATAGCGGTGACAACTTGTCGAGACGTTTTATACTGCGCCTTGTCGACGTTCAGGAAACCAAACACAACGCTAAACCAACCCTGTTTCTATTTTTGTTTTTTGAGTTCAGCGATCTCAGCTTTGTACTCAGCAATTTGTTTTTCAATATTCTCGATTTCATCAGGTTCGTCAGTCTGTTGTTTGGCAGCGGCAAGAATTTTTTGAGCCTTTTCAACTTTTTGCCTCAATATCTCGAGCCGCTTTTTTGCTTTTTTATTCATTTGATTCCTATGCGGATGGAGAGTTTGTTGTCGTATTTGGGTAGCGAACGTAACGTTAGCCTCAATGATTCTTTCACTCAGAGGCTGGCCTGTTATATTGGAACCCCGACGTGTAAGCGAGGAATAACCAGGATCATCGAGGCTCCTCGTTGACGCGTTGGGTTACCATCTGAAATTATTGTTCCAGGCCATTGAAAAAATGTCAGCCTCGGAGCCCAGGGCAATCAGAGGACAACAATCTAGTTTTTCAGACCCCTGCTAGTCAATGATTGTTACCAATCCAAGGTTAGAGTAAACAAGGCCATAAAAAAAGCCCGACACTTGGTGTCGGGCTTGATTGACATTTCAACAGGTTGCTCGTGAATTTGAGGCTCTATTGAGTAACCGATGACGAGACTGATTCTCCCGTACCAACCTGGATTGCTGGGGTCGCTTGTGCTCCAAACCACTCTTCCTGGATTTGAAGTGCCCGAGCACCAGAAGTCGTAACAGGTCGCTTGGACGAGAACGCGACTTGAGCGTTGGTGGTTCGACCATAGAACGTATTGATCGTGTCCTGGACCGTCGAGCGACGTATCTCGTTGATGGAATCGTTGGGATCGCGGCGGATGAAAACGGTTCGCCGATGTTCCGGGTTGTTTTGCATGATTCCTGCAACAGCTTGTTGGCCAAACTTGTTGAGCTGGCCTGTCTCTGGATTGAAATGTGCTGCTTCAAGAACGCATTGCTCCTCCCATCCTTGCTGAATTTGAGGACCCCAGAAGGAATTGTAAAGTTGACGGTCAGCACAAGCAAAAGGTTTTGGCCAAGCGTCATTGCGGGCTGTGATCTTCTGGTTGATTGCTCTTTGGTGTGCACACTTGGCTTTGAGTTCACTGCCAATGCCGCCGCCTGCTCCACCAAGACATCCGCCACCAAGACATCCCCCGCCAAGGTGTCCTCCTTTACCGAGGCATCCACCGCCACCGCATCCACCACCACCGCAATCTCCAACAATCTGTGGAGCC
>CAYSQZ010000104.1:13837-15565 GCA_964433035.1 uncultured Pirellulaceae bacterium
GCATCCACCGCCACCGCATCCACCACCACCGCAATCTCCAACAATCTGTGGAGCCGCTTGCACAAAAGTGACGGGCGCGACAGCAGGGGCGGGACCGCAAGGGGCGCCGATCTGAACGGGGGCAAATTGAACTGGTGCAACTTGAGCTGGTGCGAAGTTGGCTTGCGCGCAACTACTGCAAGGTGCTTGGCCTACACAGTTGGAAGCCAACGCGGCTCCCGAAACTGCCACTGCGACCGAGAGAAGTGTTTTGATTTTTAACATCACGTTTGACTCCGAAAGAATTCCTGTATCACTTCCGGCCGATAAAATCCGGCTTAACATTCCCCAAGCATTGGCCAGTGAATGTGGAAAGACCCAGTTGCGATACAATCCGCAACGGTGGAGTTATCGGAATATTGAGTTTTGACCTGCTGATTCAAACAATCGGATTGGAAAAAAAGATTGAGCACAAGCAACAATTTTGAGAAGAAACTGGGGTTCAGCAATTCGTAGTGATTGGGAATAAGATATCGAACCCGTTGACTTTGCCGGTTAGGCATTTAGCCCATCTTTGGGAGGCGATTTTTGGAGTGATAGCTCAACCAATCTAGCAATTTCTGGGCAAATGCGCAGTGGCTGTCGTTGATCGTGTTTTGAGGGACTAGCGGGCGCTGAAAATAAAGTAGCGGCACAAAAAAAGGCGAGCCGGTAAATTCCCGGCTCGCCGTTTTCAGTTGATGGGGAGAAGTTACTGTCCCATAACTGGAAGCATTTCGTTGACCATCGTGATAGCAGCAGGGCCGACTAGTACGACGAAGATGCCAGGGAAGATGAATAATACAAGTGGAAAGATCAACTTCACCGCAGTTTTAGAAGCTTTTTCTTCAGCGATCTGACGACGACGTGTTCTCATCGCGTCGCTTTGGACACGGAGGGCTTTACCTACGCTGGTACCAAACTTGTCGACTTGAATCATCACCGAAGCGAGGACTTTAAGGTCTTCGACGCCGTTTCTGTCGCCCAGTTCTGTCAGAACGGTTTCGCGAGTTGAACCCATCTGAAGCTGTTGGTTGCACAACTTAAACTCTTCAGCGACAACCGCATGTGTTGCACCCATTTCGTCAGCCACGCGACGCAAGGCCTGATCCATTCCCAATCCCGCCTCTACACAAACGACCATCAAGTCAAGTGCGTCGGGCAAGCCTAGGAAGAGTTTCTGTTTTCTACTACTACCGATAAAGCGAACAATGGTCTCGGGCGCGAACATAAATACACCGGCACCGATTAAAGAATATACGATTGCCGACACGGTAGGACCCTTGGTGAACAAGCCGACTCCTCCCATGAGAAGGAAGCCAAAAAGGGCAGAGAAGAGTTTGATTGTTGTCAACATTTGAGGCGCCGATTCACTTCTGAAGCCCGCTTCGTCGAGCGTCTGCTTCATCTTGTTGACATCTTTTTCGCTCTTGGGTTTTAACGCTTCCGTAAGCGCTGGACTTGCGCTCTGAAGAATCTTTGTGATTCCCTCTTTGGCGCTTCCAGATGATTTGACAATGTCCGTCTTTCCGTTGACACGGTCTCGAATCTGTTCCAGTCGTGACTCTGATTTGGTTTTGCTATTGAAAACCATATCGACGATGACCCAAGCTGCAATCGCGATCGCACCAAAAGCGGCGAACGGAAGCAAGCTTACAAAGTCGAATTCTGCAATTAAAAGTAGATTCACTGGACTACACCTTAATATCA
>CAYSQZ010000105.1:0-15513 GCA_964433035.1 uncultured Pirellulaceae bacterium
GAGACGTCGCCCGTTGGTGGTAAAGTCGGTTCGGTTGGTGGTAAAGTCGGTTCGGCTGGAGCAGCCGTGGCTGTCGCACTTGCTCCACCGACTTCTCGTCCGCCGTCAAGTTGATCCTGCCATTCTTTCAAGTGGCCCCATTCGCCGGTAGCCGCTAGTTGGGCCTGGTCAGGCCAAGTCGACGGATCGTGTGCACCGTAACCACCAACTGCATCAAGAATTTCCTTGATCCGCTCTGGAGTCGTTGCTGCCAATTCGCTGTAGCTGTTAATTCCAGCGGCCTTGAGATGACCTGCAATTGCCGGCCCAATCCCTTCGATTTTGGTTAGATCGTCTTCGCCAATCATTCCAGTGTTGGCGTCGGCTGGTGGTTGCTCAGTTGCTGTCGAGCTACCACCAAGTAGAGCCGCCAAACCAGTCTCTTGAGACGCTGCGCCAGTTGGAACAACGCCGTGCTCTGCCATGGCGTTGGCAAACTCGCCACCGCCAGTTGATGCTCCGGCTGACGCTGGAGGAGCCCCTGAGTCAAGCAGCGGGAAGGTATCTTCCAAAGTCGTTGAAGGAGCGGAGGCTGCTTCACGCATTGCCTCAAGATTGTATTGAACTTCCGATTCCTGGAAGATCTTGAATCCCGTTCCGGCAGGAATCAAGTGACCAAGGATCACGTTCTCTTTCAAACCGACAAGATTGTCGACTTTGCCAGAAAGCGCCGCTTCGGTAAGAACTTTAGTCGTCTCCTGGAAACTGGCCGCCGAAATGAAGCTGGAACTTTGAACCGCCGCCTTGGTAATACCAAGCAACTGAGTACTGTAAGTCGCCTGCTTGGGCTTGGTACATTTGGCTGGCTTGCCACCAAGGGTTTCGATCTTGGCGTTGGTCTCTTCGAAGACAACTTTGGGAACGACCTGGGACTTGCTGAAATCGCTGTCGCCTTTGTCGGTGACTTTGACGCACTTGGCAAGCTGATCGTTAACCGTTTGAAAGTCGAAACGATCGCAAATCAGACCCGGCAACATGTGCGTGTCGCCAGCAGATTCAATTTTCACTTTACGAAGCATTCTCGCGATAATGATCTCAACGTGCTTGTCGTTGATTTCCACACGCTGGCTTCGATAAACCTGCTGAATCTCGTGGCCAAGATATTGCTGAACGGCTTCTTCACCTGAGACACGAAGAATGTCGTGCGGAACAAGCGGACCATCAACCAACTGCTGACCTGCGGTGACGACGTCGCCAGTGTGAACGCGGAATCGTTTTCCAGGCGGAACGAGATGTTCGGCTTCGATTCCACTTTCACTACGAACGACGATCGAACGCTTACCGCGTTTCTTCTCGGCGAGAATTTCGACGGTACCATCAATCTCGGCCATGACGGCAGGATCTTTAGGTTTACGAGCCTCAAAAATCTCGGTAACACGAGGCAGACCACCGGTGATATCCGAAATACCTGAAGCTTCGCGAGGAGTTTCAGCAACGGTCGAACCGGCCGAAATCTTGTCACCTTCGTTAACAACGATGTTCGCTTTTTCCGGCAAGTAGTAAACGTCAGCGACCGAACCGTCTTTGTTTTCAATTACGATCTGCGGGTGCATATCGCCTTTGAAGTCGATGATCGTTTTTCGGATCGTTCCCGAAGCTTCTTTCTCGATCATCATCGTTTCGCCTTCGACGATGTCTTCGTAGCGAACTTTTCCAGCGACTTCCGAGAGAACCGGAACCGCGTGCGGGTTCCACTGGCAGAGAACCTGATTCTCTTTAACTTCTTCGTCGTCTTTGACTCGAAGCACGGCACCTTGAGGAATCTTGTGGTTCTCCAACTCACGACCGCGTGGGTCAAGAATCGCAATCTCACCATTTCGATTCAATACAACGGTGTCACCCGCGTCGTTGGTCACGTAACGCATACGTGTGATTTTGACTTTACCGGCCTTGCGACAGGTCTTTTCGTTCTCTTCGGTAACCGTGTTGGCGGTACCACCGATGTGGAACGTACGCATGGTAAGCTGAGTACCGGGCTCACCGATACTCTGAGCCGCGATGATTCCAACGGCCATACCAGCTTCGACCATATCGCCGGTCGACATGTCCATTCCATAACAGCGACGACAAACACCCAACGGAGCATCACAAGTCATCGGGCTACGAACCTGGATCTTCTCCAAGCCCATGTCTTCGATCTTCTTGGCGATCTCGGGCGTGATCATTTGGCTTTCTTTAACGATCACTTCGTCGGTCACCGCGTTAACGATGTTCTGACGGGAAACACGACCGTTGATCGCTGTGGCAAGCCGGACTTCGACTTGCTCACCACGATAAATTACACCTTTGGTAATACCCTGGGTCGTACCACAATCTTCCATCGTGATCACAACGTTTTGCGCGACGTCGGCAAGCTTTCGAGTCAGGTAACCCGAGTCAGCGGTTTTGAGCGCGGTGTCGGCCAAACCTTTTCGAGCACCGTGAGTCGAAGAGAAGTACTCAAGAACCGATAGACCTTCGCGGAAACTGGCCTTAATCGGCGTCTCGATGATTTCACCAGAAGGCTTGGCCATCAGACCACGCATACCGGCCAGCTGTCGAATCTGCTCGACACCACCACGAGCACCAGAGTGTGCCATCAAGTAAACCGGATTGACGTAGCCCATACCACCACGGTCATCTTTACGCATCGCCTCCATCATTTCCTTGGTGACGCTTTCACGAGCATGGGTCCACGTATCAAGAACCTTGTTGTATCGCTCTTTCTCGGTGATCACACCACGCTCGTAGTGCTTGCGGAACTTGAGAACTTCCTTATCGGCGACACCAATGATTTTCTCTTTTGATTCCGGAGTCACCAGATCATCGGTCGCAAACGAAAGACCACTGCGGGTACTTTCACGGAAACCAAGCTGGTTCATGTCGTCCAGAAGGTCAATCGTCTCGCGACGACCAAGCGTCTGGTAAGCGTCAGAAATAACGACCGCCAAGTCACCACTTTTGAGAGTGTAGTTATAAAAGTCCATCCCCTCAGGCAACATCATGTTGAACATGACCCGGCCATAACTGGTTTCAATAATCTGGCTGGGCAGTCGCTCCTCTTCATTAAGCCGAACAGACCGACCCTCGGGAAGGCGGACCTTGATGACGGCGTGAAGGCTGATAACACCTTGGTGGAACGCAGTATCGACTTCGTCCAAAGACGAGAAGATCATGCCTTCGCCTTTTTGGTTTGGCAGCGTCAGCGACAGGTAGTAACAACCCATCACGGTATCCTGCGACGGGCTCATAATCGGCCGGCCGTTGGATGGAGCAAAAATGTTGTTCGTCGAAAGCATCAACGTGTGGGCTTCGACCTGAGCTTCGATCGAAAGCGGCAAGTGAACCGCCATCTGGTCGCCGTCGAAGTCCGCGTTGAATCCTTTACAGACCAAAGGGTGCAAGTGAATCGCGTTACCTTCAACCAGGATCGGCTCAAACGCCTGGATCCCCATGCGGTGAAGCGTAGGAGCACGATTCAACATGACTGGATGGTTACGAATCACCTGCTCAAGGATATCCCAAACCTCTTCGTCTTTACGCTCAAGCATTTTCTTGGCGCTTTTGATCGTGTCGGCGTGGCCCAGTTCTTTGAGCTTACGAATAATGAACGGCTGGTATAGTTCAAGCGCGATCTTCTTAGGCAATCCGCACTGGTGCAATTTCAAACGTGCACCCACAACGATGACCGAGCGGGCCGAATAATCGACACGCTTACCAAGCAAGTTTTCGCGAAATCGTCCTTGCTTACCTTTGATCATGTCAGTCAAAGATTTAAGCGGACGGTTGCTACTTCCCAGTACAGGTCGCTTACAACGGTTGTTGTCGAAAAGCGCATCGACGGACTGCTGAAGCATTCGTTTTTCGTTGCGGATGATGACCTCGGGAGCGTTGAGGTCAACCAGTTTTCGCAGACGATTGTTTCGATTGATGATACGACGATAAAGATCATTAAGATCGGAAGTCGCAAAGTTGCCCGAGTCGAGCAAGACCAACGGACGTAGATCCGGAGGAATGACCGGGATCACATCGAGGACCATCCATTCGGGCTTGTTGTCTGAATCGCGGATCGACTCAACAATTTTCAGGCGATTGGTAAGGTCTTTACGTTTTTGCTTTGAGCCAGTTTCAGCAAGCTCAATACGAAGATCGTCGGACAATTTGACCAGATCAAGTTCGCCAAGCAATTCACGAACCGCTTCGGCACCCATGCCGGCTTTGAAACTGCCTTCGCCGTATTCAGCTTTGGCGGCGCGATAATCTTCTTCGGTCAACAACTGACGAGGCTCAAGATCAGTCGTACCGACATCGGTGACAACATAATCCTGGAAGTAGATCACCTTCTCCATGCTGCTGGTTTTCATGTTGAGCAAGTTGCCCAACCGCGATGGCATCGCTTTGAAGAACCAGATATGAACGACCGGAGCAGCCAGCTCGATGTGGCCCATTCGTTTGCGACGAACCCGCGAGTGGGTAACCTTCACGCCACAACGGTCGCAGATCATGCCCTTGTATTTCATGCCCCGGTACTTACCACAGGCGCACTCCCAGTCCTTTTCAGGCCCAAAAATCCGCTCGCAGAACAAACCGTCTTTTTCAGGACGATAGGTTCGGTAGTTAATCGTTTCGGGCTTTTTAACTTCGCCCATTGACCAGCTGCGGATATCGTGAGGTCGAGCCAAAGAAATTTTGACTGAAGCATAATCGTTGATGCGATCGTAGGTGCTCTCGGCAGTTGCCATAAATTCACCTGCTCCTTCGTAATGTAAGTCTGGGTTTTGTGTGTTGTTTGAAAGTTTGTTTTTTATAGTTAGCCGAAGGGCGCGAGCCCTCAGGTGAACCACCGGGCGGCTTGCGCCGCACCGCTAACATTTGGGCTTAACCGCCCCGTCGTTTTTCCAATTGCATGTTCAATGCGAGACCACGAATCTCGTTGGTCAGAACGTCAAAGCTGGCTGGCGTGCCCGCTTCGAGTGTGTTTTCGCCTTTGACCATTGACTCGTAAATTTTGGTTCGTCCTTCGACGTCGTCCGATTTGACGGTCAACAATTCCTGCAGAATGTAAGCAGCTCCGTAAGCTTCGAGAGCCCAAACTTCCATCTCACCAAATCGCTGGCCACCGAAACGGGCTTTTCCGCCCAACGGCTGCTGGGTGATCAACGAGTAAGGTCCGGTGCTTCGAGCGTGGACTTTGTCGTCAACCAAGTGATGCAGTTTCAACATGTAGATGTAACCAACGGTCGTTTCTTGAGTACAAGGAACTCCAGTTCGGCCATCGTAAAGCGTGTGCTTTCCGTGAGAAGGAAGTCCCGCCTCGGCCAAACAATCATTGATCTCTTTCTCGGTGGCTCCATCAAACACTGGAGTGATCGCCTGGAAACCAAGCTTCGAACCGGCCCAACCAAGGTGTGTCTCAAGGATCTGACCCACGTTCATACGCGATGGAACGCCCAGCGGATTCAACATGATCTGAACCGGAGTTCCGTCTTCAAGGTAAGGCATGTCTTCGACCGGAAGGATCTTGGAAATCACACCCTTGTTACCGTGACGGCCGGCCATCTTGTCACCAACCGAAATCGTTCGCTTGGTCGCAATGTAAACCTTGACCATTTGCAGCACACCACTGCGAAGCTCGTCGCCACGCTTCATGCTGTTAACCGTGCGATCGCGGACGTCGATTGTCTTTTCAACGGCAGGCCACTGCTCTTTGTAGATGTCCTTAAGTTGTTTGATCTTGTCTTCGGAACGCATAGAAGCAGTCACAGACTGAAGCCGGAAGTTCACGGCTTTTTCGCCAACAAACTTCGGATCCTGGTCCCGAACCAACGGAGTCTCGTCTTCGTCGGTCATCGTTTTCCCGATAACCTTCTCCATAGCCGCGATCATTTCGCCGAACACGTTCGCGATTGCCTCGTTGCCATCGGCCTCGGCGGCTTTGAGGTCTTTTTCGAAGACCTTTCTTTCTTCTTCCGAAAGACTCATACGGCGCGAGAATCGCTGGGTATCGATCACGATCCCTTCGATGCCAGAGGAAACTTCGAGAGAATCGTTTTTCACGTCTTCGCCCGCACGACCAAAGATCGCGTGAAGCAGTTTTTCTTCAGGCGTCAATTCAGTTTTCGATTTTGGCGAAACCTTACCCACCAGGATGTCGCCCGGCTTCACGTAAGTACCAACCTGAATGACTCCGTTTTCATCGAGGTTGCGAAGCGCCTTCTCGCTGACGTTAGGAATATCGCGAGTGAATTCTTCGCGTCCCAGCTTGGTCTCCCGCACTTCGACGTCGTACTCTTCAATGTGAATTGAAGTGTAGGTATCATTGCGGACGAGTTCTTCACTGATAATGATCGCGTCTTCGTAATTGCAACCGTCGAACGACATAAAGCCAACCAGTACGTTTCGTCCCAGCGCCAACTGGCCCTTGTAGGTCGCGGCACCATCTGCCAGGACCTCGCCCTTTTCAACCTTTTGACCAGGCTTGACCAACGGCTTCTGGTTTTGACACGTTCGCTCATTCAAGCCAACGTATTTCTTGAGGTCGTAGACGTCGCTTCCGATTTCAATTCGAGTCGAATCAACGTAAGTGATCTTTCCAGCTCGACGTGCCCGCACGAGCATGCTTGAATTGTTGGCAACTTGGAGTTCCATTCCCGTTCCCACGATCGGCGGCTCGGCAACCAGCAACGGCACGGCTTGTCGCTGCATGTTGGAACCCATCAACGCTCGGTTCGCATCGTCGTGCTCAAGGAATGGAATCAAACCGGCCGAAACACCAACCATTTGAGCCGGTGCAATGTCCATGTAAGTTACTTCATCGGGCGAGCACAACTCAAAGTCAGCCTTAAAGCGAGCCACGATATTACCAGCCAACTGCTTGGGACCGACAATGTGTCCGTTTTCAATATTGGTGTCCGCCGGAGCAACGTAGGCTTCGGTCTCTTCGTCGGCGCGAAGCCAAGCGACTTCGTCGGTCACTTTTCCTTTTCTGACAACCGTGTAAGGCGTCACAAGGAAACCGTAATCATCAACGCCCGCGTAAATCGCCAGCGAAGAAATCAAACCAATGTTGGTACCTTCAGGCGTTTCGATCGGACAAATTCGGCCGTAGTGAGAAATGTGAACGTCGCGAACCTCGAAGCCCGCACGCTTACGATTCAAACCACCAGGGCCAAGGGCCGAAAGACGACGCTCGTGTGCCAACTGCGAAAGCGGGTTGGTCTGGTCGACGACCTGAGACAACTCGCCGCGCCCAAAGAAATACTCAATCGCAGCCGAAATACTCTTCGGGTTGACAAGACTTCGCGGAGTCATGTCATCCTGCTCTTTCATACTCATTCGCTCTTGAACGGTTCGACGAAGCTTCAAGAAGCCTTTGCGAAGTTCATCGCAAGCCAATTCATCAATCGTTCGCAAACGCCGGTTACCCAAGTGATCGATATCATCGACGTAAGCTTCGCCACCGGGAGTCGAAAGCTCAAGGATATACTTCATGCAAGCGAGGATATCATCAGGACGAAGCGTCATTTCTTTTTCAGAAACGCCCAAGTCCAACTTCCGGTTGATCCGAAAACGCCCAACGCGACCCAAACGATAACGATTGGAATCGAAAAACTTTTCGCGGAACAACGTACGAGCTTTTTCCAACGCCGGCGGATTACCCGGTCGGAGCCGTTGGTAAATTCGCAGCAACGCTTCTTCGTGGCTGGAGGTCACATCGTCGATCAACGAATTGAAAATCAATGGCGACTTGGGAGCCGGCATAATCTCGACTTGCGTAATATCCGAGAGACAGATGATCTCGGCCGCTTCTTTGGTAATCTTGTGGCCAACCTCAACAATGATCTCACCAGCTTTTTCGCTTTTGGCTGGGTAGACGATATCGTCAACTGCGATTTTACCTTCCAATTTGGCAGCACTACGCTTGTCGGCGACTTTGACTTTCGCCGTTGGGTAGAAGGCACGAATGATGGCAGAGTCTTCGCCGTATTTCGGGTCCATCGCCCGCAGCAACGTCAACGCCGAGAATTTACCGCTTTGATCGATCCGGACAGTGAGCGCGTCCTTCTTGGTCGCGTTGACTTCGATCCAGCTTCCGCGCTCGGGAATCACCCTGCAACTGGCAAGCTTACGGTCCGAGGTCGTGTCAGACTCCATCACGAAGTCGATACCGGGGGATCGGTGAAGCTGACTGACGACGACGCGCTCGGCACCGTTGATGATAAACTCACCACCGCCGAGCATGATCGGAATGTCACCCAGGAAGACTTCTTCTTCAACGGGCTGCTCTTTTTCCAATCGCAACCAAACCCGGAACGGCTGTCCGTAAGTCAGGCGCAGTTGTCGACACTCCTCGGGAGTATAACGTGGCTTGCCAAGCTCATAACGAACGTAGCTCATCGACAATTTCTTGTCGTAGCTTTCGATCGGAAAGATCTCCTGCAAGACGCCTTCGATGCCTTGAAGCTTTCGCTTTTCTGGCGGACAGTCCGTTTGAATGAAAGCTTGATAACTGTGCGTTTGGATCTTGGTCAGATCGGGAGGAATCTGGCAATTCCTTCCACTTCCAAACACTCGAGTTTTTTCTGGTTGTAATCGTCGCTCGACTGGGGTAGCCATAAGCGCAAGATCTCCGGTAACAGATTAGTGCGAGTATTGATTCAATTGATGGTTACTCCGCTGCCGATAACTGGCATTGGAGTGCAGCGATGTAGATGATGATGGCCAAAGCAAACAAAGCGCACGAAAACAAACGTCAGGGCATTGCCCCCACGATTTCGAACGCTCCAAAGCGCGTACCTCTCCCGAACACAAACTCTGGGTCGTAAAAAACTTGCCAAGAGTGCGATTCGAAAGCATATAGTTCCCTGAATTGGCCTTCACGCCGAACATTTCAAAGCAGCAAAGCCACTCAAAACACACGGCGTGTCGACGGTGAAACGAACACACCTGGAGTGATTCCCTGTGCGCCTACCGGCGCACTATAGCCTGCGATCCCGACCGGGCGTTCTCGTGCCCGGTCACCGTGACTCCATCCGGTTCTCGCCCTGAATCCATTCAGGAACAGACAAACGCCACAGACCACTCCCAGCCATGACGTCGCCAAATTTTCCGTCTAACCCGCTCGCCAAAGCGAGGGGCCCGCCATCACTATGGTGATGGCGGCAACTCCAAGGCTCGTGCAACAACACTCAGCCTTCAACGAAGACAACACGAACTACTTAAGTTCGACTGCACCACCAGCAGCTTCGACGTCTTCTTTGATCTTGGCAGCATCTTCCTTCGAAGCGCCTTCCTTCAAGGTTGCAGGACAACCTTCGACCATTTTCTTGGCGTCCATCAATGACGCGCCGGTGATCGCCTTGACGACTTTGACCACGTCGAGCTTCTTGTCACCAAAGCCAGTCAGAACTACGTCGAATTCAGTCTTGGCATCGCCGCCACCATCATCGCCACCGCCAGCAGGGCCGGCCATCATGACAGCTCCGCCACCAGCTGCGGCTTCGATGCCGTGCTCGTCTTTGAGGTAATCGCCAAGCTCTTTGGCTTCTTTAAGTGTTAGTCCAGCGATCTTGTCGCCCATTTCTTTTGCTGCTGCCGAGTACTCGACTGTTGCTGTATCTTCTGACATTGGAGTCACCCTTTCTTCGTATCACTGAGCGAGTTGAGTAGCGGCACTCCTAAGAGGCACTCAACGGACTCAAAACTTACTATTTCAATTCTCAAACCTGGAACTCAAACAGGAACCTGAATTCCAACCCTGATTGACTGCTGTTTGAACAAAACCACTCCGAACACCGCGCCGCGAACAGGCGATCGAATTCTATTTCGACGGCAACCATAAGATTGCCGAGTGCTCTTACTCCGCCTTCTCCTCAACCTGCTTGATCTGACTGGCCAATTTGGCCCCCGGACCCTTAAGCTGAGCAGCCAAGTTTGCACCTGGCCCCAAAATTTGACCGACAAGCATGCTGAGCTGTTCAGCACGACTAGGCCACTTACTGATTTCCTTAATTTTTTCAGGAGTCAGCTTCTCGCTGTCCATGACTCCACCAAGAGCCGAGAACTTCTCAAACTCTTCTTCGTCTTTATGAAGCTCGTGTACTTCCTTGACCAGCGAGACAAAATCGTCGCCACCCCAGACGACGGCATTGGTTCCACTGGCACCTTCAAAGGCATTGGCCAGCGAAGTGCCTGCGGTCGCCCGAGCAGCCAAGCTGTTCTTGACAACCATCAACCCAATGCCTTTGTCCCGCAATCGCTTTCGCAACACAGTCGTAGCATTGGCATCGAGCCCGATCACGTTGGCAGTCAAGCAATCTTCAACACCTTCAAGGCGACCAACAAGATCCTTGGTCAACAAATCTTTAACGAACTTACTCATGACTTCACTCTGTTTTGTTTTAGCGTCTCATGATGGCGAAACGCACAATTGTTTGAACGGAACTGTCTTCTTCTATGACCTCTGGTGATCAAGCAGGAGAATAAGCCAACGGAACACCAGGGCTCATCGTCGCGGCCAGCGAGATCTTCTTGACATAACTTCCCTTAAGCGAACCTGGCTTGAGCGTATCCATGAACTTCAGGAACGCCGCGATATTTTCTCGCAACTGATCAGGGGTGAAGCTCAATCGACCCAACACGGCATGAACGTTACCGGTGTCATCATTGCGAAACTCAACTTTTCCAGCTTTGTATTCACTAACGGCCTTGGCAACATCAGGAGTCACCGTGCCCGCTCGCGGCGAAGGCATCAAGCTTCGTGGCCCGAGCACACGCCCCAGCGGGCCAACCACGCCCATCATGTCCGGCGAAGCAATGCAAACATCGAAATCGAACCAACCGTCGTTGATCTTCTTAGCCAAATCCTCTTCACCAACCTCATCAGCACCAGCTTCACGAGCTGCGTCGGCGGCAGCACCCTTGGCGAATACAACGACTCGCTGAGTCTTGCCGATACCGTGAGGAAGCACGATCGAACCGCGTACGATCTGATCGGCTTGCTTGGGATCGATTCCCAAATGCATATGAATTTCAACCGTTTGATCGAAATTGCCACCCTCGAAACCCTTAAGAAGTTCGACAGCCTTAGGCAATTCAACCGGCGCTTCTGGAACTGACTCAAGTAACGCTTTATACCGCTTGGAACGCTTCATTGATCTACTACTCTACTTATCTTTGTTTGTTGCTCTTAACTTTGGGGCGCCCGACACCATCCTGGCTGCGGCAGATGTTTTATCCACAATGGCTCGGAAAAACCAAACCGCGGACGACTAGCCTTCAATCTCAATGCCCATACTACGGGCGGTTCCGGCAATCATCCGACACGCATGCTCAAGGTCGCGTGCATTCAAGTCTGCCATCTTCTTTTCACAGATCTCTTCGACCTGCTTCATTGTCACTTTGCCAACCTTGTCACGATTAGGAACACCGGAACCCTTGGCGATTCCAGCAGCAAGCTTAAGCATAGCTGCGGCTGGCGGGCTTTTGGTGATGAAGTCAAATGTGCGGTCGTTGTAGACAGACACGACAACAGGAATTGGAGTTCCATTGAACTCTTTGGTTCGATCGTTGAACTGCTGAACAAACTGACCGAGGTTGATTCCGAACTTACCAAGCGAAGTACCGACCGGAGGAGCAGGAGTCGCTTGACCGCCGGGAACCTGAAATTTCGCTTGACCTGTTAATTGTTTCGCCATGATTCTTTTCTACTTATCAGCTGTTGTTTGACTGGTGCTGAACAAGCCGGGAGCTACCCAACGACCAACTCCAATTAAATGTTTTCGACGTGCCAGTGATCCAATTCCACCGGGTTAGGTCGACCAAAAATGTTAATCATCACCGTGATTCGGCCATTCCGCTCATCGACAGCAGAAACCTCACCTTCGTGATTCTGAAAGTAGCCTTCCTTGACTCGTACCCGATCCCCCAACTTGAACGGAATCGCGGTTTTGATGTGATCATCATCCTCTTCTTCTTCCGGCATGGTTGTGGCGATGATTCGCGAAATCTCTTCTTCCGATAGCGGCGCTGGCGTACCAGCGGCACCGGTAAAGTCACCAATCCCTGATGTCTCTCGAACCAAAAACCAGGAATCATCGTTGATCGCCATATTGACGACGATGTAGCCGGGATAGAGCTTTCGCTTGACGATCCGCTGCTTACCGGCCTTATTGAATTCTCGCACGTCCTCGGTAGGCACCAAAACCTCACCAAAGAAACGCTCCATACCTTCGACTTTGACGCGACGCTTCAAGGTCTCACAAATTGATTTTTCACGGTTCACCTGAACTTTCAGGATGTACCAATTCATGGGGACATCACCAGTAGCGACGACCTGTTCGTCGACAAACTCTTCGATCGGCGAAGCACTTTCGTCCCCCTCATCCTCTTCTTCCTCTTCGTCATCACCAACCATGTCGGCCGCTGAAAACCCGAACTCATTGAGCTCTTCCTCTTCCTCCTCAACCTCTTCCTCGACTTCGACTTCGACTTCGACTTCAGAAACTACCTCTTCCTCAACCGCCGGCGAGGCCTCCACCTCTGGCTCTGGCTGGACTTGATCGACTGAAACAGTTTCATCGACAGCGGTTTCATCCGAAGCAGCAGCCGTTTCAGCTACCGGCGCAGATTGAGCACTAACCTCCAAAGCATCGCCAGGAGCGACCGCCTCGGTAGGAACTTGGCCCAAATCAAGTTGCCCGTCGGATGAAACCTCATCCGAAACCGCTTCATCTTTCGACATCAAAACCACCTAGGAAAACAAACCAGAGAACCAACTCCAAAGCGAATTTCCTTCGGAATATCTGATTCCAATCGCTTCAAAAATAAAGGTCCAAATCGCATCAAACAAAAACAAGAACGCAGCCATGGCGAAAATTACAAACATCACCACACAGGAAGCGTTCCACAACTCAGTCCTCGTAGGCCACGAAACCTTGTTCATCTCCGCTTCGACTGCGATCAAAAAATCAGCAAAAACCGAGTAGTTAACAATCCGCAAGGCCAGCCAGATCAAAACCGCTGAAATAGCGATCATCACCAACCAACCACCCTGCCCTAAACCTGAGAGCAACGAAGACCGTTTAACTTCCCAAGCAGCCAAAAGACCCAACAAGGCAATCGTGAAGAACGAAACCTGACGAACAATTCGCCCCTGATTCGGCTTGTACAAACCAAACTGAAACAACTCCGAGAAAAAGCCACCACGGCCAGACTCAGGTTTTTGCTTTTGCTTTGCCAATGAACTCATCACAAACCTTTCAAACCCGGTGTCCGGGCGACTCTCTGGCAACTGAGGAAGCCATCCATGAAATCCACTGAAACCGTACGCCTTAAATCGAAACCCAAATGGCAGGGGCGGAGGGACTTGAACCCGCAACCGCTGGTTTTGGAAACCAGTGCTCTACCAATTGAGCTACACCCCTCCGTTTGACAGACCAACAGAACTGAAACTGAACCCAGCCAACCTCGAGCCAAACCCGGGTAACGCAAAAAACAGAACTCAACCTACCAGCCTTAAATTGCCGGAAAGCGTCGCACGAAACTCGCACGACGCTCACCTGTAATTCAATCGGCCGAAATCGGCCACCCAAGCTACCTCTAGTCAGTAATCTTGGTCACGACACCCGAACCAACAGTTCGGCCACCTTCGCGAATCGCGAAACGAACACCGTCGTCGATCGCAATCGGCTTTTGCAACTCAACCGTGATCTTCACGTTGTCGCCTGGCATGCACATCTCAGCACCAGTCAAGTTCGCTGTACCAGTAACGTCCGTTGTACGGAAGTAAAACTGAGGGCGATACCCACTGAAGAATGGAGTGTGTCGACCACCTTCGTCTTTGCTCAGGCAGTAAATTTCGGCTTCAAACTTGGAGTGAGGCTTGATCGTTCCTGGCTTGGCCAAAACCTGACCACGCTGAATCTCTTCACGCTTAATACCACGAAGCAGGATACCAACGTTATCGCCAGCACGACCTGAATCGAGAATCTTGCGGAACATCTCAACACCAGTACACGTAGTCATGCGAGGCTCAGCTTCAAGGCCGATGATCGCGATTTCCTCACCTGTCTTGATAACACCACGCTCGATTCGACCCGTCGCAACGGTACCGCGACCTTCGATAGAGAAAACGTCTTCGATCGCCATCAGGAATGGCTTTTCGTCTTCACGCTTTGGCTCAGGAATATAAGAGTCGATAGCATCCATCAAATCGCCGATGCACTTCGCAGAAGCTTCATCTGAAGGATTATTAAGAGCTGGCAATGAACTACCGCGAACAACAGGAGCATTGTCGCCATCAAAGTCGTATTTACTCAGAAGCTCACGGGCTTCCATTTCAACCAACTCAAGCAACTCCTCATCGTCAACAAGATCACACTTGTTAAGGAACACAACCAACGCAGGAACATCAACCTGACGAGCAAGCAGAACGTGCTCTTTGGTTTGAGGCATCGGGCCATCAGCAGCCGAAACGACCAAGATCGCACCGTCCATCTGAGCCGCACCAGTAATCATGTTCTTTACAAAGTCAGCGTGACCAGGGCAGTCAATGTGAGCGTAGTGACGGTTTTCCGTCTCATACTCAACGTGAGCAACCGCGATCGTTACCGTCTTGGTATCGTCACGAACCGTACCGCCCTTGGCGATATCAGAATAGTTTTTAGCCTCAGCCAAACCCTTGGCAGCCTGAACCGCAAGGATCGCAGCTGTTGTTGTTGTTTTACCATGGTCAATGTGCCCAATGGTGCCGACATTTACGTGCGGTTTTGTCCGCTTAAATTCTTCCTTGGCCATATCTTCTTATTACCTGTCTCTATTTAATTAACAACCAAGTTAACACTCGACCGCGACGCAGCGTCTCCGTTTCCGGTGACACAAAAATCTAAGCCGACACAATCAGAGCTGCTGATGGGATTTGAACCCATGACCTCGTCCTTACCAAGGACGCGCTCTACCACTGAGCTACAGCAGCAAAAAGCCCAAATCCATCACACAACCTTATTCAATGAGCGGGTGAAGGGGATCGAACCCTCACCGCCAGCTTGGAAGGCTGGAGCTCTGCCATTGAGCTACACCCGCAAATCGTGACGAACAGCGAACCGCTCACCACAACTAGTTGACCCGTTAATGTAGCAACTTACGAGAAAACCCCAATGACAACTGAGGAAAAAAGTCCAAAAACCGAAGACATTTTTCGCACGAGTTTGAGGGTTTTGGCTACCAAATTCTTCAAATCAAGGATTTTGCCCTAAACCTCGCTCAAAGCTTCCTGATTTAACGTCTGGAATTGGACGAGAAAGTGGGGGGAGCAGGATTCGAACCTGCGAAGGCAGAGCCAACAGATTTACAGTCTGTCCCGTTTGACCGCTTCGGTACCCCCCCAACTCGTTGCTCGCTTCTGCTTTTCTGGTGCTTTTGCTGTCGATAACAACAACATCAAAAGCCGGCGGAGGGACTTGAACCCACGACCTGCTGTTTACAAAACAGCTGCTC
>CAYSQZ010000106.1:0-15390 GCA_964433035.1 uncultured Pirellulaceae bacterium
GGAGTAAGCAACTTAGAAAACTTTAGCTTGCCATGTTCTCGAACAGCGCGCTCATAAGCAGCCAGCGCTCCGGGAACGCCGGATGCCAACGCACCAACCCGCGAAAGATTTCTGTCAGGCTTTCCATTGCGCAGATACATATCTCGACTGGCAGCCTGAGGAGCCATTTCTCTGCCGTCAATCGCGATGACCTCTCCGTCAGCGGTACGAATCAGGATAAAGCAACCGCCACCGATTCCCGAATTGTATCCATCAACCACGCCCAACGTTAGCGATGCTGCAACGGCAGCATCCACCGCGTTTCCGCCCGCGTCTAAAGCTGCAACACCTGCATCGGTGGCCAGCGGATTTACTGTCGCAACCATGCTGAGTTCCGATGTCGCAGTATGAAGGTCCTGTTGAGCGACAGTCTGCTGGACAGCGGTGTTAGACAACAAAAACAAAATTGCCAACAGCACTGACAAAATGGATTTGTAAACTGACCTGTTATTGAAAACGATTTTCACGATTAGCAGCCTTACTCGACCAAGTTGTAAAACAAACCCAATTGTAAAACAAAAAGGCTGGATCGATTGAGCCAGCCTTTTTTACATCTTCTTACTCATCAAGCCTACAGATCGACAACCTCGCCTTGGCGGGCGACATGCATTCCCGCCCGCTGAATCTGTTTTTCTTGCAAACTACCTTCAATCAAAACCGGATTGGTATGGTTGAAGTGTATGAACCGGATTCGATCCCGCTGTTCTTTCTCCAGCAACGAGAACTTTTGGATGCTCTCTTTAATGAAGGGATGCGGAATGAGCGACATGTCCCGGCCTGGTATTTCACCGTTTTCAAAAAACGAGCCGTCCAAATAGGCAACATCGCAACCTACGATCAAGTCCTCAATCTTTTGGTCCCATTTATTCCATTTATCGATATCGGGAAGGAACACAACTGTTTTGGACGGACCAGAGATTTTATATCCCACTGTCTCGGAAAACTCGTCCCGATGTGGCACTTGAAAAGGCGTAACAGTGATCCGTTCATTAAGCTTAACGGCAGTACCGTTTTCCAGCGGACTAAGTTCAATATTGTCCAGCTTAACCAATTGACTCCAAGGCCCGTTGGTTCTCAAAAAGCGACTCATTCGAGGCATCGTGTGGACTTTGATTTTACTTGAACCGATCACTTCGAGCCCAAGATGGATCAACCCGACGTAGTGTCCGACATGGGCGTGGGTCAAGAAAATTCCGTCCAGCCCGAGATCCGACTTTTCAGGCTCAGCGAACTGGTCCAGAAGGTTCAACTGATCAGGAAAATGTGGCGTGCACTCAAACAGCCAACGTTGACTCGAACCATGATCGACAACCGCGATACAAGCGGGATGCCGCCGCAGGGATTTATCCCGCCAAGCCTTGGCACAACACGATTTCCGACAGGCGGCCTGCGGAAATCCGGCGTCCTGCGCGATGCCCAAGACGATCAACTGAACTTTGTTTTCCTCATCGGAATTCGCCTTGTCCGAATCAGTCTGCGGACTGGCAGCGTTTGAAACACCGGCGAGCAGACAACTCGCCAGCCCCAAAAAAACAACGATCAAGTCCTTCAGTGGAAGCATGGCAAGACAATCGAAAGTAGGGAGCAAAGTTAATTTCCGTGAAGGAAAACCGAAACCAGCATACCACTTAAAATCGCCACACTCAAACTCACGGACGTATGCTATTGGCCCCTCTTCTATTATTGGTCGACGTCTTTCTCGCTGGGTTCAGCTTGCTTCAACTCGAACCGACCGTGATCGGAAGCCAAGTTGATCGCCATATAGTAGAGTTTGGCCGCGGATACGATTTTCTTGAAGTTAATCTTTCCAATTTGATCTGAAGGCTGATGATAGTCCGGATGAAATCCACCAAACAAGAACGCGACCGGAACACCTTTTCTATAAAAATTGATCTGGTCGCTTCGATTCCAAACGCCCTCTTCATCCAACTCAAACCGAAAGCCAACATGTTTGTTGGCGGCCAGAACGAGTGAATGAATATCTGTCTGGCCTTTTTGGCTACCGACGATATGAATGCTACCCTCGTTCTCGGCGGAGGTCTCCTGGTCTGTTTCTTCGTTGCGTCCGACCATGTCGATATTGAACATGCAAGTCATGTCCTGGAGCGGCTTGGTCGGGTTCTCACAATAATGTTTTGAGCCGATCAGACCAATTTCTTCAGCCGCAAACCAGATGAACATGACACTTCGTTTGGGGCGAGTTTTGTTCACTGTAAACGCCTTGGCAATGCTCAAGACTGCCGTCGATCCAGATCCGTTGTCATCGGCACCAGGGTAAACTTGCCCACCGCGAATTCCCAAATGGTCAAGGTGTGAACCCAAAACAACGTACTCATGCTTCAGATCCGGATCCGATCCTTCGAGCCACGCCACCACGTTGGGGACGGCTGCCTTCTCGACTCGGAACCCCATTCGCATCGTCGACTCTTCACCCGTCGGATGAACCTCAACACTTTTTTTTGCTTGGGGAGTAATCCACTCTTCGGTTCCGCCTAACGCTTGGGCGATCTGCAAAGCGGATTTTCGAGCGATCGTTCCTGACACGCTGGTCGAACGCTGGCGACCAGAACCGCGGATCAACTGTGAAATCGAGCGAGGAGTTTCCGTGATGACTCGCAGTGCGGCCGCCGGTCGTTTACGGGCAATTTGTCGAGGGGCAGCCCGGGCGGCGGCCTGATCGGTCGCATAGATCACAATCTTGTCACGAAGTTCCAGCTCCGCAGGCAATCTGGGCTTGTCACCAGCGAGCTTAAGAAAGACTACTTCGCCAGTCGTTTCCTGGGCGTCGGTGTATCGTTCCAATCCGAATTCTTCACCAGGGATTTTGAATCCGGATCCGGTAATGAAACACTGATCAACCTGCGGGAGGCGTCGCTCCATTGGAAGCATTTGAAAGTAAGTTCCATTGTCACCGATCGGCTCAAGCCCGAATTCGGCAAGCTTGCCGGCAACCCAATGGGCTGCCTTGGTATAACCAGGTTGGCCGGTCCCGCGCCCTTCAAATCCGGGCCCCGCTAAAACGTTTAGCCATTGCTTGGCCTGTTCCTGAGTGATCGAGTTGTAGCCCGCAGCAAGTGATTCCGGCGGGCCCATTGGGTTAGCATATTGGGCAAAGGTAGACGAGTTGGAATTGCCAGTCACCAATCCAGAGACAACTAGCAGGACAAAAGCCCGGCAAACCCCGGAGAAGATTTGCTTAATATTTAATGCAGAGTTCAAAAGTAATTCCCGCAGAGCGTTCGTTTTAAGGTCAAAAATTAATCGTGGGCTTAAGCCTACTATGAACGCAACGCTTTGGCTACGGTTGATTCAGCGACCTATAACCAATAAAAACCCGACGCGTAAGTTTTGAACTGCAATGTTCATAGCGGCAAGCCGTGGCAGCATGTAGCGTCGAGTGTAAGCCCTTAGAATTTTGAATATCACGCGATATTGTTGAATGTCACGGGTCGAAGTTATTGAATGTCACTGGTCGAAGTCTTCGTGGATGACCCCGGCCGAGGGGCTGGCTTTTTTCACCTTGGCGATGACCCGCAGCTCGCCCAAGCCACGCGCCAAAGGCAAGTCACCCTCCCTCTGGGCCCTCTGGGAGGGTCGGAGAATTCGCTTGCGAATTGGACGGGGAGGGTTTTAAGCATTCTTGGTAATTCGATTTGTTAACGAACCTGCCCTCTCCGATCTGCACCATCATGAATGATTGCGAGTACGACCCTCCCGGAGGAGTCTAACTTTCTGCTAGCGCAAATCAAAACGCGTAAGCGAAGATACCGGCTGTTACGGTCCCTTGCTTACGCGTTAGGTTACGTTCTGCGTTACTATTGCTGACGCGATGGCGTGAAGTTGCGGGCCATTGGCTACCGCTTGTTCGCCGAAGTGAGCAAACAGAGCAGGCTGGTTTAACTTTAAAGAGCCGCCTGCAAAGGCAACCGCTTAAATTTCGTCAGCCGGAAGAATTGAGAACTCAACGCAGTTGTCGGCAGCACCAAATAAATCTTCCGGGTCATCACAGAAATCTCGTGCGTCAATAAAGTTGCTGCCCGAGGTCCGACCAGAGTGACCGGCAACGCCGTTGTACTCGTAGGACTGGTTGAGATCTTGAATCGCTCCACCAACGTCAGAGAGTTCGCTGACAACAGCATCTCGCAGTGCAGTCATGCCTGTGATCAGGCCAATAACTATGATTGTTGAGAGCAAGATAAGCTCAATCGAAACAATAAAACCCTCTTGGTCATTCCAAAGCTTGTTGGCAAAGTTCATCTAAGTATTCCTGTGCGTCCGTGTGCAAAGTTTCCAAAAATCGGCATTCCGATTCGCTGGACAAGAGTAGCTCACAGCTTAACTTTTTCAGAAAATTTCAAAAAAGTTTCCAGGAATTATCAACAACGCGTCGTTACAAACGGAGCCGAAGAAGCTTTCATGATATCCGGGACGCCATCATGATCGCTGTGACCGTCAACCTCAATGAATATAAATCTTAGCTGAGGGGCCTGTAGACGGCTAAAGAAATAAACTCTGCCTGAGGTTTCAGCCAGGAAACACTGGCCAATAGTTGGGTATCGCCTAAGCACTCTGACTTTATCGCACAAAAGTCTCAACGCCTGTCGAAGCCGGTGCAGAATCTGAGAAACCAAAAATCGTGTTGGCTTGTTCTACAAGATTAATCGTATCGTCGCGCTCACGGTTAATGAAGTCTCTAAAATCCAGAGCGGCCGGACCGATTAGCAGAATAAACACCGGTGGTGCGAGACATAGAACGGTCGGGAGCAAGAGTTTGATAGAAGCCGTATTGCCGGCCTGCTCGGCGCGCGTCTTGCGATTGTGACGCATCCGATCAGCACACTGCAAAAGCGACCCGGCCATCCTTCCGCCCAGTCGTTGGCTTTGCGACATCAGCCCAGCCCAGGCACCAATTTCAGGCATTTCGATTCGTTCGGCGAACGAGGACATGGCTTGCTCCACCGAACCGGTTTCGGATTGGCGAGCAATGATCAATAACTCTTTGGATAGTCCGCGATGGGTCGACTTAAACTCATCCGAAACACGGGCCATCGCGTCTTGAATCGGCAATCCGCCTTCAACCGACATCGCAATCATGTCCAGAGCATCCGGGAACGCGTTTTCTATTTCACTGCGACGGGTGGACGCAATGGAACTTAGGATCAATCGCGGCAGGCCATAAGCAAAAATGCAAGCGACGATGCCGCCGATGATGATGAACTTATTGTAAGCCGGATCGAAAACCTCACTCACCAGCACCAATCCCGTCGCAACGATGACCATCATGACGCAGACGTTTCGCTGAGCCAGATAATTGGTCAGCGCGTTGGAGTGGAATCGTCCAGCGCCGAGCAATTCGTTCTGAAGCGTCTCCCGTTTCTTTTGACTGACCGGAAACACGCTTGCTAGCGGCTTGTTCAACGGGCCGAAGGCATCTGGCTTGAGGATTTCAAAAGGATCGGTTTCTGGTTTGGGTTTGCGTAAGCGTTGCCCAAGCACGAACAGCACCAATGAGATGCTGGCGAAAATCAGAATGTAGGCAAGCAGTTGCATGTTTTTAAGTTGTCTCGAATATCTGAACTCAGGAATTGAATTCAGGAATTAGCGCCCTGTCACTTCAGGTCTGACCAATCTCCAATAAGCTTAGTACTCAATCTTCAATGTCATCGCGACCCAACACAGGCCAACAATCTCAGAGATCACCGCATAAGCGATCATTTTCAAACCAAGCTCTGACGAAGAAAGCTTGGTCAAATACTCCGGATGAAAAACCGTCAAATAAGCCAAAACAAAAACGCCCATCAAACTGATCGCTCCAATCGAAAAGCGACCAAGACTAGTCATCGAGTTGACTTTTTGAACGTATTCGCGGCGATCTCGAATCACTGTCGCCAACCGCTCCAGTCCGTTGGCTAGTCTTCCGCCAAGTTCGCGATGGACTGAAACTGTGTGAGCGAAAATCCGCACCTCCATCGTGGGCACGCGTTGGGCGAAGGACGACATCACCGTAGAGGTCGGCGTTCCCATTTCAAATTGGCGAACGCATTGCATCAACTCGCTTTTCACAGGATCCTTGGCCGCCTTGGCTGCGATCCCGATTGCGCCTTCAAAACTCTCCCCTGCACGAACCGCCCGCGAGATTAAGTCTAAAGTAGGTGGAAGTTGATTCGAGAATTCCCTGATCCGTCGCCGCTTCATTAGCATCAATACGATGGGAATCAGAAACAGAACGCTCAGCGAAGCAAATAGTTGAATCGGAAGCGAGACGCCAGAAAGGAACGTGCCTATCGCGGTCAAGACTGCCGCGAGAATTGAAATCAAGGCGATCATCCCGATCGACATGCCGATGCCTGAACCCCGCAGTGTGCGGTGCATCCAGCGGTCGAACCGCACCAGGATCGAGTCGTTGCTCGAAGGCGCTACGATCACACGTTGAGGGAGTCGCCTTAATTCAGCGTCCACCGGTCCGGCCGGCGTCAACAGACGCCGAGTCAGCAGACCAAAGAGCATGAAGGATCCAGCCAGCGCAGCGAAGACCAACAATTCGAGTCCACTCAAGGCTTCCTCCAGTCGGGTGCCGATCGTCGGCTCGTGGCGCGCGGCGCCGGCTGCGAACTTGACGTCGGCTGTGAACTTGACGTCGGCTGTGAACTTGACGTCGGCTGTGAACGTGTTGATCGACCAGTGAAAGCGGAAGCGTCAAACGGAATCCCAAGTTGTTCAAATCGTTTGATTGAGTTGGGAACGGTTGATCCAGTCTCAAACTTGCCTCGAATTTCTCCGTCGTCGTTCAAGCCGTTGCGTTTGAAAGCGAAAACGTCGCGCAGGTCGTACGACTGACCACCCTGGCCTGAACTAAAGTTCAGCTCCGCAACACGCATGACACGTCTGGCGCCGCCTTTGAGCCGCGAGATTTGGACGACGATCCCGATCCCTGATCCGATGTAGGCGCGAACGACTTCGTGCGGCAATTCCAGTCCTGCCATGGCAACCATCATTTCCAATCGCATCAACGCATCGTGTGTGTCGTTGGCGTGGATCGTAGTCAACGAGCCTTCATGGCCCGTGTTCATCGCTTGCAGCATGTCGAACGCTTCGACACCACGAACCTCACCGACAATGATTCGATCAGGTCTCATGCGCAAACTGTTGCGGACCAGATCTCGCTGAGAAAATTCTCCAACGCCTTCGCTGTTGGCGGGACGCGTTTCCAGCCGGGCAACATGCCGGTGCTGCAAGATCAGTTCGGCAGAGTCTTCAATCGTGATCACTCGCTCATCATCGGGAATGCAGGATGAAAGTGCATTGAGCAACGTCGTTTTTCCCGCACCGGTTCCCCCGGAAATCAATACGCTGATCCGTGACTCCACGGCGGCTTTGAGAAAATTCGCGATCGGCCGGGTCATGGTTGAGTTTTCCACCAACCGATCAAGCGTCAAATGCACTTTACCGAATCGCCGAATCGAAAGCTTCGGGCCATCGAGTGCCAGCGGAGGAATCACGGCATTGACACGCGAGCCGTCGGGCAACCTCGCGTCGACCATCGGGCTGACTTCGTCAATGCGCCGGCCGACAGACGAAGCGATTCGTTGAATGATGCGTAGCAGATGGGCCGTGTCGGCAAAGACGACATCGGTCAGCTCCAGTTGGCCGTTTCGTTCAACAAACACCTCGAAGGGATGGTTTACCAGAATATCGTTGACAGTCGGATCGCGCATCAGCTTTTCCAACGGACCGATGCCGAACATCTCTTCGTAAAGCTCGGCTTCAAGCCGCTGCCTCGACTCAGCGTCCACATCACCGGCGTGCTCTTTGATGCTGCGGCTGACGAATGGCTTTAGCTGCCGCTGAAATTGCTCCGGAGTCAATCCTTCAGCAGAAACCAAGTCTAACGAGCCGACCAGTTGTTTGTGTATCGACTGCTTTAGAAGTTGAAACTGCACTTCCTGCGTCGACTGAGTCGAGGCCGGTCTAGCCGTATTGGCAACCGAGTAAATCGGAGCTGCCGAAGCAGGAAAAATCGCCGAGTTTTTAATCATTCCCAGGACCTCGGATCGAATAGCTCAATCACTTTAGCCGACCGAGGATTGCCATCGACTGACTTGTCCGAGAGATCGTCAGAGTTGATTGGGCGAGGCGCGTTGACGTTATTTGACGGTTGTGGTTGATTAAGCCGATCACGCAATTCCGGGTTGCGATTGAATAGCGTTCTTATCTTTCGAAAATCCGATTCCAATCGCTGCCGAGCTGACCGTTGCTCGTCCTCAATCAAAATTCCGTTGGGAAAATTATTGGCGTTGAAGCTGTTCCGCGTCGAACTGCCTGCTTGGCCGCCTTGTTGCGGGGCTCCAAGTTGCAGATTGCCGGGCATCGGAGAACTTTGGTCAGATTGATTGCGCTGATCTGGATCGGCTGCCGAATCGGACTGTTGCTTGGGGCGAACCAGAATCCAGCGTTGAAAATCATCTGTCCCAGTATCTCGATCGCGAACGAATTGGACTTGAGAACGATTTTGGCCGCGATAGATGTCCATGTCACGAAACTCTTGTTGAGCAACCCGAGCCTCGGGTTCTTCCATCTTGATGATGTCGGCCAGCGTCGCCGGTTCCACGGTTTCAATGATCTCGTCATCGTTGGCACCGCGTAACGTTAGAGACAACTCGCCGTGCCCTTCGGCCACTCGAATCAGTTCAGCCGATTCAGGTTTGACGGCAAGGGTCACACGCACGCGCTCTTCGGGCTCAAGCTGACTGGAGTTCCTGGTTTGAATCGCCTTTTGGCCCAGGGCCAGAATGGTCGCCTTTTGAACCAGAGTGACTGTTGCGCTTTGGTATTTTTGAGAATCTAAGCTTCCTCCGGAGCCTTGTCTATTGTAGGAACGGTTATGAGCGTCCCTGGAGTTAAAATTTTGGAAAGGTCGTCGGTCTGAAGCAGTGGAGGGGTTAAAACGAGGACTGAAACCGCCTTTGTCGCTGGCGGAGTTCTCGCCAAAGTGAAACAGCACGTCAACGTTTTGACCGGCGCCTGCAAATCCCAACAGGGCGCTGGTTGCAGTGACTTCGATCGTTACGGCACGCTGCCCCGGTTGAAGCTTGTCAGCAATACCCGGTCCGGTGCCCGGTGCATAGAAATCTTTGGTGTCGAAAGTGGATCCGCGAGGCACGTCGACGGCGACGGTCTTGCCGATGATTTGGTCCGGGTTGGCCATAAAGACACGCTTGATCCCGTGTTCTTTCATCTCTTGACGAGTCAAGCGGAACAGGGCGACATCGTCGAGCGTAATCTGGGTTCCTGATTTTAAATCACGACTGGCCAACGGCACCGTAATCTTGGTTGGGCCGCTACGGACCTTCGGCGGTGGTTGCACAACGTTTTTCGTTCGGAGTGACTTGCGAAGCAAAAAGGCTCCAATCAAACCGAAAAGGATGGCGAAAAACGCAACTAATATCGTCCCTGAATCAATGCGTGACATTTTCGTTCAAATTGTATTGCGGCGGTTACCGAATCAGATTTGTCCAATAGAGTGAAATGAAAAGAATTAACTTTGGTTGCCCCAGAATGTTTGTTAGTTGCTGGATTTAACTAGCTGAAACAGAAACACGGTCCAGGAAGCCATCGCGACCGGAACCGCGTAAGGAATGTACTGTTTAATCGCGGTTCGACTGTTGGCGGGTACTTCGGCCGTTGTGGCAGGAGTCGGCACAAAATCGCGGTTGCGTTTTCCCTTGATTCGATTTCTGACCATCAAAACGATCACGCAAAACACTGCAAAGATCGCACTGCCCAGGAAAATCAAAAGCGTACAAAGTGGTCCAGCCCAGGCGCCCACGGCTCCCATGAGCTTAACGTCGCCGCCACCTCCGCCGCCGGTTAACCAAAGCACCAACAAGATCCCAAACCCGACACCGAAGCCAGCCATTGAAAAACCTAGGCCCTGCCATCCGCTGGTGATGACGTGGTAGGCGACGCCGGTAACGAACGCTGAAACGGTTAGCCAGTTCGGAATCCGTCGTGTCTTGACATCGATCACCACAGCGATTGTCATCAGGATTGCGATTCCGATAAACGGCAACAAAGACTGTTCGTTTAAACCCATCAGGGCGACTCCATGCGAAAATTTTACTAGGTTGATGAGATTGTATTTTTGACTGACGTTTCCATGCGACCAGCGCGACAACGGATGAATCCAAGATTCTCTAAGTACAGGTTCGAGCTATTTGAGCATGCGATTTGAATCAAACTAATTGCTCCCTTCAAACGGAAGTAGCTGATCATCTTCGCCAGTTAGAACTTTCGGTTTGTACAGCTCATCTGCAAATCCGCCCCGCCAAAGAGCCAAAGCCCTGCCTGCGTGGGTCAAAAATGTATAGTTCCGTTCAATTCGCTCCGGATTCATTTCGATGATCGTTCGCGATAACCATTGCGCTGCCCGCACAATCGTTTCGCGCGGAGGGTGAAGTTCTTTTGGCGCCATGGCCCACCATTCAAGCATGTGCCCGGTTGCCAGCACTTTTCTGCTGGTCGCATCGGTGCCGGGATCGGGAACCGGAGTTTCCAGATCGGGCCAGTTGCCATCCCACCAGCCCTCGGTCGATTGGTTTTGGTAGGCGCGACTGGTCATCTGTCCTAGATAGTCCATGATTGCGGAGTGAGTTTGGGTCGAGATCAAGCCGGGTTTAGATTGCTGGGAGTCGCGAGACTTGGCTTGGCGGCGCATCTGTTGATCGATACGCAGAAGCATGGTGAGCGTGTAGAGTCGATGCTGGCCATAGCAGACTCCGTCAGGCTGAGTCTCTCGCATGATCCGCTTGGCAAGATAATCGTAGTTGATCTCCTGTCCTTCGCGCGAAAACCACGATGACCGATCGGCTGCATAGTGAGCCAGCGCCAGCGTGGTCCATTCGTACTCGCGTTGATTCAAGCTAAAATTCATCACCGCATCACGAACCATGTCGATCAAACGGCCGTCAACGTCGGCTGCGGAGATCTGGTAGCTCAGCGGCGTGCCGACTTCGGCGAGACTTCCCAGCAAATGGTCAACATGGCTGACGGTAGAGCGCCCTTGTTGAGTTCGAACAGCGATTCCATCGTCAGTAACTGTCAGCAGCGGAGGCTCGTTGGCGCCCCAGGCTTTAGCAAACGCTTTGTGATTGACCAGTAACTCTCTCAGTTCGGCGCCGTCGAGGGATTGGTCGTTGAAATTGATTTTGGTCCTCCAAAAACGCAGCGCGTGATCGACGTAATTGGTCTTTGGTGGTTTGTCGGGCGAGAATTTTGGGCGCAGCTGATGTAAAACCTCGCTTAACTGGTGATCTGAAATGACGAAATCATAGTTATGTAATGGCCGAATCGTTCTGGGGTTCTCATGCAACCGCGGCATCAGCGGACGATGGTTGACGGTCGAAGCGCTAAGGGTCAGCACGCCGATGACCGTCGGCAGGAAAATCAATTGGGACAGCAGAAACAATTTGCTGGCTCGTTTCGGGTTTGGCTGCATCGTTAATCCCCGAAAATTGAATTGGTACGAGATGATTGGTCTCCGAACAATCTGGTGGCCGCAGGTTTGGAATTGCTGAAACGTGCTTTTATTTTTTGTTTCTTGATCGGTGTTTTTAGTACAGCGGTTCTCGGTATGTTGACAGCCTCTGGTTTTGAAACATCGAAATTCGCTTGGTTCATCAGTCTTTTGTCGTTAGCAACGCGAGCATTAATTTCGGCGATCTGGCGCTGGCGGGGACGTAGGTCCTGGTTGCGGTTTGATGTAGAAGCTGACTGAGAGCCCTGTCTATCATTCAATGATTTTTGTTTTAATGGTTTTTGTGAAACTGAAGTGCTGTTGGTTCTCCGGTAGATTACCGAAAGATGATCTTCGAACACCTTCTCCAGTTTTCCTGAGTTGATCCGAAGCTCTCGCAATAATTCGGTTTGATTTTCTTTGTCTACCACGAGGTCGTTGATTTGGTAGCGTCGCAACAGCCGTTTCCAGTTTTTGCCGCCGTAGTAGATGGACTGATAATCTTTTTCAATTCGCTCGGTGATTAGCGCTTGGTTGAGGTTGGCCATGACGGGAGTTGGCTGGCCAAGAACCTGCAATTGGTCGGCCCAGTATTTGGGGGTCCAGACAACTTTGGCTGGACGGTTTTGTTTCAGAAACTCTGTTGCACCCAGCGGAATTTTACTGCCATAAATCTGGGCGGTGTCACGCTGTTTGCCAGACATTACCATCGTGCCGATCGGGGAAAGGCTGAACCCCATCCACAAAAACAGGCCGCAGACCAGCGTGAAGGCGAATCTCAAAGAAGAGTTTGAAGCTACATTCGCGTTGGCTTGACTCGCATTGTCGCTCGTTGTTTTGGGTGTTTGTCCGCTCAAAGCCTGTGGCAATTGCGGTAGCAAGGCTGCAGTAAGAAAGCACATCGTTGTGGCAAACCAAACGATCTGAGTTTCGAAGCACGCCACAATCGCTGTTACAAAAATCGCGGTTGCAATGTTCCAAAGTGGAATCGAATTGGTTCTACGTGAGGCTGCGATCCAAGCCAGCCAGGCAACAACGATCCAAAGTCCTCGGTAGCTGGCGAGTGTCAATGGAGACCAACCCCCCAAGCCGTGCAGGATTGGATTGTTGGAAGACCAAAAAATGGATTGCCAGAGTCCAAGTCCGTTTGGCTGAACCAACGTTGCGATCAAACAGATTTCAAATAGCCAAATGCGGTGATGCAGTTCCCGGTCGCTCATTATTGAAGTTTCGCTGCTTCGGTCAGTGATTACTTTGATAAATCTCGATATCGCCAAAGCGAACAACAGGCCAACACCAACCAGGACACTGATGTCCAGATTCGCCCACAGCAAGAACAATCCAACGATGGTCAACCAGCGCGAGATCGAGGCATTGGACCACGCGATTTCGATCGCTTGGGATCGGGAGTGCTTCAAGTGTGAGTTGGCTAGAAGCGTCAAAGCAGTCAGTGCAAACACCAGTAGAGCGAACGTCGAAGATCCCAACGCGTTAACATCGATTGAACTGGCCAGGACGATTGGTGCGACCAAAAACGCTGTCCAGCGTCTGCCGGAGACTCGTTGGAATAGCATCGCCCAGACGGCAAGTGTCACGATTTGGATTAAGGCGAATGTGCAACTAAGCCACTCCGCACCGCCGAAATTGTGAGTCCAGTAGACCAGTGATTGGCCAAGCCAGCTGGTTCTCAGTGCTCTGATACCATCGGAATAGGGTAGAGCAGAGTCAGTTGCAGTGAATCCGTTGTTAACGATTTGGCTACCATTGGCGACTTCGTGCCATAGTTGGCCAGTTGGTAATGGCAGATAACTAAAGTGTAGAAACAGGACAAGAAACGTGAAGCAGATCAGCGCGTGTTGCCAAGTCAGCGCACACCAGTCAGGCAATATTGCTTGTAGTTGACGTGTGCCTTTGCCGTCTTGCGCCGTTACTGACATTGAAGCCTGCTGATAATCGAATGTTGGCCGCTGTCTGATAAAATACGATCAACAGGTTTATTCAAACCACGGTGTTGTTGAGGTATTCAAGCAGGCCTCTACCGATAAACTCGGTTTTCTGGGTATCGCGATGCAGTTCGCGTTCTGCCAAGAAGCATGCTCGCCCAATCGTCTCAAACCGGTGAATCGGTTTATTTGGAGCTCTAATTCGATTCAACAAGGCGAAAAAAAAAGGCTGATCTCATCAGAGATCAGCCTTTTCTTCGCTTAATTTATTTAGTTAGTTCCAAAGGAAAAGTCGCCTTCGTCGGTTCCGTTGATTGAATCAAAGGTAATGCAGTTGTCTGCATCTCCAGCGATTTGATCTGAGCTATCGCAGAAATCAAGTGCATCATTGAAGTCGCTTCCAGAAGTAGCTGCAGCGTGACCTGTGACGCCAGTAAATGCGTAAGACTGATTAAGATCCTGAACCGCACCAGCAACGTCTGACAACTCAGAAACAACAGCGTCACGGACAGCTGTCATTCCAGTGATCAAACCGATAATGGCGATTGTAGCGATTAGAATCAATTCGATAGAAACGATGAAACCAGCTTCATCATTCCAAAGTGTTTTTGTTGGGTTCTTCATTTTTTACATCCAAGGTTAACGTGAAAGATAGGTAGCGAACAAAGTGTTCACTTGTTCTCAACATTAGGTTTTGTCTAATCGACATGACGCGTCTAATTTCAAATTTTGTAAACATTTTCCGGATTGACAAAAATCACGCTCTAATCAGCATGAAACCTTGAATGGTCTCTACTTAATTCGAGGGTTTGGAAATGATGAAATTGCTTTGGAGCGATTGTAACGGCGGTGTTATTACGACAGAGCTTCTGTTGATTTCTTCCGTTTTGGTGGCGGGACTGCTAACTGCGCTTGGGACTTTTAGAGCCAGCGTCGAGGGCGAGTTTCAACAACTTGGAGAACGGATTCATCAGTCAACCCGCGCGGAGATTCCGGTGGTCGAAAGTGAAGTTGTTGAGGAAGAATTCCAGCTGTTCCAGGCTTCTGATTTACCTGGGTTGCTCGACTAGAGGTTGAGCCACAAAATTGGACGATGAGCCCCACAGCTGCGGCAAGCTCGGGCTTTGATGAACCGAACTTGGCGTTGGTAACACCAGGCTTTGTCCCTAAAGTCACTACGACATGACGCGCGGGGCGATGCCCTCGCGGTTAAACGAGCAGGGACGCGGTTCGTTTAACCGCGTGGGCATCGCCCCGCGCGTTTCCACTCTTCCCACTGCCAAAGGATGCGTTCGGCGCTACTTTCGCTGAGCAAAAGGCGACTGTGACGGTGTTGGGACAAAGCCTAGCGCTGCAAAGACTGTTCCAACTCTCCCAAATCAAAATCCCGGGAACGATCGGGGGTTTGATTCCTGACTTCTCCGTCGAGATACGGATAAGATTCTCGCTGCTCCGAGCTGTACCTTGGCATCGCTTCCCAACTGAGCCGGCTTTGACGATGCTTGGTCCAATCCACAAACTCCAGTAGACCGTCTTCTGCAACCCCACCTGCGTGCCGTGAATGAGCCTGGTGGTATTGTTCGACCGATTCATGGATCCGCTCGAAAATCTGGTTCGAATAACCAAGGCTTCGCCCGAACGAACTTTGGGCTGGACTGTCTTGTGATTCTCCCACATGCATGGGCACATGGAAATCATTGTATGGTCGGCGGTAGTAATACATCTGGTTGGCTCGATAAGGAAAATGCAAACCCATGTTTCCCGTCGGCGTGTCCCGATGCCTCAAGATCCCGGCGCTACCTCGAACCCCTGATATATAGCCAGCGACATTGCCACTACCTATTCCACTGCCAATTCCACTGCCAATGCCGATGCGTTGCGAAATCGTTTGGCGAC
>CAYSQZ010000107.1:0-15068 GCA_964433035.1 uncultured Pirellulaceae bacterium
AAGTATGAGTCTCAAATTTGGTATCTACCTCGTAGAACAGCGAATCATCAGCCCAGAGCAGTTTTGCGGTCTGGTGAAAATTCAACAGGAAGCGTCTGCGTCAGCGGCTTCGTTGGCAATTCGCAAAAATATTTTGACAATCAAGCAGGTTGCAACACTGCTTGACGTGGTCGAAGCCAATCCAGGAAAGTCCTTCATCAACTTGGCTCTGGAACGAAACTTGATCGTTGAGGCTCAAGCACAACAGCTTCTGCTCGCCCAGCAGAACAGTTGCCCGTCAATCACCAAGCTTGTTATTGAATGTGGGTTGCTGACTCAACGGCAAACGACAGTTCTATTTCACCATTTTGAACGTGGGCAAACTCAGGCCAAAAAATCACCCACTCCCGTTGCCTCACCAGCCAACCCTCCGGCTCCAACGACTTCCAGTCCGCGTCAACCAAAGTTCCGCAAACGACCCGTTGTTGTCCGGCAGCTTAACCAGCAACGATAGTTGGAAAAGCGAATCAGAAACTCAGAAGCCAAGCCAAAGATATTTTGCTTGGCTTTTTTTCTGCGCGTCCAATCAATAGTCCGCAGTCCTCCATAGCGGAAGTTTGCGCACAAAAAAACAGCCACTGCTGGCTGTTGATACTCAATTCAATTGTTTTCTCAGCAAAGCTGTTAACGCTTGGCCAAAAGTCTGTTTCGCTTTGATCGGCGTTCAGCTCGCAAGCGTGCTCGGCGATTCGTCTCGCTCGGCTTCTCGTAATACTCGCGGCGACGCATTTCTTTCTTAATTCCGCTTCGCTCAACCAATTTTCTGAATCGTCTGACGGCTTCCTGAATGGATTCCTTATCACGTACCAACAGCTTTACCATTTTCTCTCCAAACCAAGCATCTAGTTAACACTTCCTTTCTAAAATGTAAAAAGGGAATTCAAAACCAACTATGAATCTTAGCGGCATCATTTGATTTGTTCTATAGCCAATCTGACTGACAGCCATGAAAAACCCGACAAATCCCGCAATTCTACCCATTCTAACTTTCCTAAGCGTTCATCGGGTTGTTTGCCCAATCCGAATCACCCGAATTCAAAGCCTCAAAAGCTTCGAAATCCCTGAGATCTCCGATAACTCCAACAAGCATTAAATTTGATCTCAGCGCGGCAGCATACCTTTATGAACGATCACATTGGCCTAAATTCCGCTACACAGTCCGCTTCGTCAAAGCTCTCTCAAACTCAAAACGCGAACGACGAAGACTATATTGCTGATCTGTTGAACCGTCAGGATTCGGTACTAGAGCGTCTGGACGAGCTAAACCTGCGAATCGAAAACGCGATTTTGGAAATCGGAAAGGCCCGCCAGGAATTGAAAGACTTTTCTCCTGAAGCCCCGACTGCAAATTCCCACCAAGTCAACGGGCAAATTTCTAAAGCCGCTTAAATTTTAAAGCCGCTTAAACGCCGTCCCATCAAGCAGACCTTGGAACGGGTAATCTCGATGAAAACTCCGTTCTAATCGGCTTCGTCCAGATTGCCCGATTTTCGAATTGCCCACATCAGGCGCAAGCCCATCATCAGGCTCACAATAAAGCCAGTCAGTCCGAGAAACGACAAGTCCTGAATACCCAGTGGACCTTCACCTGGGAAAAAGAGCGGCGGCACTTTGTAGCTGAGCATCAACGAAGAACCCAAAAACAACGCACTAGTCATCAGACCGACGACCAGTCGGTTGGCAGTCGGCCCTAGTCGACGGTGAACCAGATGGACATCGAAGCGACCGGTTTGAATCTGTTCGAGGATGTTAGAGACGCGCTGGGGCATTGCGTCAACGAGCTGTTCCGCTTCCAAATAGAATCGTCGCATTTTTCGCATTTGACGAGCTGGCGACATGCGTTTCAAAATTAACATCCGCTGAAACGGCTTCATGATTTCCATCAGGCTAAACTGTGGGTTTAATAGCCTGCCGGTCCCTTCTAACGTGACAAGAACCTTAATCAGCAACATCGCCTCGCCGGGCAGTGAAATTTCGTAGCGTCTGACGACCGAAACAAAGTCATTCAACGCTCCACTCATATCAAAATGGGCCACCATTTGAGTCGAATACTGTCCGACAAAATCCGCGATGTCGTTCGACAAAGCCGACTCATCGAGTTCCATCGGGCAGTTCCCAACACGTTTGATCAATGCCGTGAGCATCAATACGTCTTGATTGACAATCGCAACGAGCATGGCCTCGATATCCTCTCGAAGCTGTTCAGAAATCCGCCCCACCATTCCGAAATCCAACAGCCCAATCTTTCCGTCGTCGGTAACAATCAGATTGCCTGGGTGCGGGTCGGCGTGATAGAAACCGTGATTGAAAATCATTTTCAAATAGAGATTCGCTCCCGAGCGTGCGACTTCTGCCGGGACGACACCTTGAGGCGGCGTGTCGCGCATATCACGAAGCTTGGTCCCGGAGATCCGCTGCATCGTGATCATGCGGGTAGAACTGAGTTCAGAAATTGGCGTGGGCACGATAACATCAGGTTCGTTTTCAAAGAGTGCCAGAAACTGTTTGAGGTTTCGTTCTTCTCGCTCAAAGTCAAGTTCGCGCCGCATGGTCCGCGACATCTCGCGAACAACTGACTCGGGATTATAGTTTTTGAAGTCATCCAACTTCGCAGCAAGCGACGCCAGTCCAGCCAAAATATCGAGGTCGGTGTCCACGACTCGTTCAATTCCGGAATGACGAACTTTGACGACGACGTCGATCACGCGCGATCCTTTAGCCGCACCGTTACTGGCTGCGCTGGAGCCTGAGTTTTTCGATGGCTTAAACAGATTCAATTCTTCGATGGGGCCAACCCTCAACCTGGCTCCATGCACTTGACCGATCGACGCCGACGCGATCGGCTCACGATCAAACTCGACAAAGATCTCTTCCAGAGGCCGGCCTTGTTCTTCTTCGATAATTTGCTGGATCTTCTCGAAGGGGTCCTGAGGAGCATCTGATTGGAGCTGCTCCAGTTCTTTGGCAAGCTCAGCTCCGATCAAGTCCGGGCGGGTACTGAGCAACTGACCAAATTTGATGAAAGTCGGGCCAAGCTCAGTAAGCGCCAATCGAATCCGAGAATTGTGCGTCAGTTGCGACTGGGCTTGAGTGCCTGAGGACCCGAGCAGGTCGGTAACAAAGTCGATATTGAATCGGCTCAACCAATCTGCCAATCCATATTTGCTCAGAACCGATACGATCTCCGTCCATCGCTTGACGTTGCGATACAACTGAGGGACCGAAGCCAGGGAGCGTTTCATAAAACAAGACTTTCTAAGCTCGCATTTTCTTAGCCGCTAAGCCAATCGCTGCAACTGAGGTTTTAGCGGCCAAACTACGACCAACCAACGACCGTCACCTCAAGTGAATCAGCTACCTAAACCTTATTCAAGATAGAGCCAAGAATCTACCGTCAAGAATCAATTTAAACGCGTCCCGAGGCATCCTAATTTTGCTAAACTGGTTATTTGTCGTTGGACAATTTGTTCATCCGTTCTCAATCTCTAGTTCGTTGGGTAGAGAAAATATGATTCGCCGTATTCTTTCCATTTTGTTTTCCCTGATCTTGATGCAGACCTGCCACGCAGACAATTGGCCACAATGGCGGGGCGCGGATCTACAAAGTAGTTCCAACGATACGTCATTACCTGCGGAGCTCGACAAGGAAAAGAATTTGCTGTGGCGCGTCGCGATGCCCGGCGCCGCAGGAGCAAGCCCGGTCGTTTGGGGAGACAACGCTTTTGTCACCAGCACTGATGGTGACAAGCTTTTGTTGATGTGTGTTGGTGTTAAAGATGGCAAAGTCAAATGGAAAAAAGCGCTCCAAGGATCCAACAAGGAAGGTCGAGATCATTCGAACTCCGCCAGCCCTTCCCCGTGTACTGATGGAACGCACGTTTGGGCGATGATGAGCAATGGAATTCTGACGTGCTTCACCGTCCAGGGCGAGAAAGTCTGGCAAAAAGACCTTCAGGAAATCTATGGCCAGTTCATCATCAATTTTGGAATGTCGACGACTCCAATTCTCGACAACGGGAAACTCTACCTCGCGTTGATGCACGGGGACGTCAAAGACAAAGCAACATCGGTCGGCCAAGTCATCGCTTTGGACGCCAAATCAGGAGAAGAGATCTGGCTTCACCAACGCCGAACTGATGCAATTAGAGAAAACAAACACTCTTACGCGTCGCCGACGATCTATCGCGACGAGAATCATGAGATGCTAATCACGCATGGTGGAGACCACGTAATTGGTCATTCGCTCAAGGACGGCTCCGAACTATGGCGTTGCGGCGGCTTCAACCCTCACGGCAAATCGTACAATCCAACCTTGCGATTGGTCGCATCGCCAACTTGTGGTGATGGGATTATCGTTGCTCCTACGGCTAAGCGTGGCCCAGTGCTTGGCCTCAAAGTCGATTCACAAGGCGATGTTACCAAGGACCAAAGCGCCAGGCATTGGGAACTTGAAAAAGGCACACCTGATGTTTCAACTCCGGTCATTCACGATGGCTTTGTTTACCTTGCCGGCGAGAAAGGTGCATTTACTTGTTTGGACGCCAAATCGGGTGAGGTCAAGTATCGCGAGCGACTTCTGGCCGACAAACATCGGTCGACGCCCGTGGCCGTCGATGGTCGGCTGATTGTTGCTGACCGAAAGGGCACGGTATTCGTTTTGAAGGCCGGCTCCGAGCACGAGGTCTTGTCAAAACTGGAGCTTGGAGAAGAGACAACCGCGTCTCCGGCAATTTCAAATGGAAAATTATTTATTCGAACCTACGACGCATTCTATGCTTTTGGGAACAAATAACTAACTTGCTGGCTCTTTCGAACTGTCGACGACTTCAATTGGCGGCTCGCAATTTCCACAAAAGATCTTCGGTAAGATCGTGGATCCGTTGCGAAGCGCTGATTACCAACACACGACTTGGTTGGTAATAGTGGATCGCTCCGCTACCTCCGTTGTCTCGCCAAAACGCCGGGTCGATCGTATTCTGTATCAGGTCCACCAACTGCTGGCCATTGTCCCAAGGTGCGCCACCCATGCGCCCACCAGCGTAGTCAAAAACTTGCGCCGGCCCGCCGCTTAAGTGGCCGAGCAATTCGTATGACTCCAACGCGGATTGAAAAATCGCTTCGTTCTCAGCTTGGTGCTCGTCAACTGCTTGAATTGTATCTCCACTTTGTGTATCAGCTTCCAAATTCTGCTCTTTGAATTCCCTGCTTTGTTCTTTCACAAACCCTTTCAGACGATTCGCCGCAACCACTCGGAAACCCTGAATTCGCTGGCTCGTGTGAAAGCGTGAATCGCTCACGACTTCGTGGTGCAATGCGCACAAATTGAAAACCGCGTTGCGCTGGGTCTGCGCGTCCTGCGATTTAGAGAGCTTCATAAACGTTTTGAGGTCACGACGAAAGTCGCCAATCGTTCGCCGATCGACGTCTCGATGCTCAGCAACCGCCTGCGCCGGCGATTCGGTTATCAACAGAAAGATGCCCGCAAGAGCGCAAAAAACAATACTTGATCGGGAAAAAGCAATCGGTAACAAACTCATTTTGAATTCTCTTCAACGTAGGCAAAAGATCGCCTTGCCGTTTCGAGTCTACCAAAATCACGCCGCATTTCAAAAGCCGACAAAGCCATCGCTTCGTTGGTAAACAAGAAAATCCCATAGTGTTTGCTTAAGCTCTGCATGCAAAGGGGCTTAAGTTATCCAAGCCAACTGATAAAATCCTGGAAAGCGAACATTTTAGTTTGCCATTTTAGTAGGAACTTTATTTAGTATCAGCCAATGAGCACAGAATCCTCTCAAACAGACGCGCAAAAACAAAAACTCTATGACGCCGCCAGCAAAGAAATCGACGCGGTTATTAGCGATGAACCCTATGTATTGGCCCGCTTGGCTACGACGCTTTGCGTGCTCGATGAAACGTTTGACTACTTTTTCTGGACAGGGTTTTACATGGTCGACCCTGACAAGACTGACGAGCTTGTGGTTGGACCTTACCGCGGGACTCTCGGCTGTTTACGCATTCCCTTTGGCGCCGACAATGTCCGTGGCGTCTGCGGCAAGGCAGCCGCTTCAGGTCAGACGGTCGTCGTCGAAGATGTCCATCAGTTTGAAGGACACATTGCGTGTGACAGTCGCTCGCAATCTGAAATCGTTGTGCCTGTCTTTTCGCCAGACGGTTCGCTCTTTGCGGTACTCGATGTCGATTCGACTGAGATTGGAAGCTTCTGCGAGGTCGACAAGAAAAATCTCGAATCAATCATGAGCCGTATGGTTATTTAGTTGCGAGCTGAAACGCAACAATGCACATTGAGACCGCTAAGCTACCTCTATGCGGCTCTGGGTGGTGGCTGGATTTTTTCTGAGCTCCCCTGATTCCCCTCGACCAAATTCGTTACGAGCAGACCGCCTTGCTCTGCTTTACGATTCGATTTCTTCGAAGCCCATAATTCAATCCGGTGTAGCACCAAGCCCAAGCCCCAGTTGTGAGTCAGGGCACCTCCCATCAAGAAAGCGATCGAGATCCCCCAAAGCACATCGCTTGACCAATGCGCAAATGACGTCACCCGTTGGATCGAAGCCAGAAGGGCGATCCCAAAGAACAACCAACGACCTTTGGGAAACGCCCAAGTCATCCCGATTGCCAGCCCCCAAACCGTCGCCGCATGGGCGGAGGGAAACGATTGGGCTGGGTAAACGGTATTGAATCGTTCGACAGGCATGAATCCGAGAAATGTATCACCGATGCTGCTGGGAAAGTTGGCTTGTGAAAATTCATCGAAATACTTTATCGGGCGAAATCTGGCAAACAACAGCTTGGCGAGATTGGCACCCAACGCAGGCCAGATCGCACACATTGCAATTCGGGGAATCAGTTTTCGATCAGCCGAAGAGAATACCCATATGACCGCCCCGACAAGTGCGACTCCAAACCCGTGCGAAAAGGTCTCGCAGAGCGTAACGATTCGGGTTAGGTCACCCGGCAGCGATTCAAGATTATTGGGATTGCCAAGCATCTTGTCCCATGGCATGACGGCAAATCCTGCAATCGCGAACAAAGCGCTTAATGCCCAATAGCCGCGAATTCCGCCGCGTGATCCTTCGACAACTCGGGGGATCGGATCGATTCGACCATTGTTTTCTAAACCATTGCTCATGCCCATGATAATGGCGAAATTGTCAGGATCTTTGAAGAGCAATCTGCACTGGCGAACTCAGGTGTTTCCCTGCCAAAGAGCCGGAGCAACTAGCCAGATACAGTTGGGTTGTCCGCTGAAGCATCCATGATTTCGGTGACTTTGCTTTTGTTCACGAACCAGAAACCGGCACCAATAACGGTAACCAGTAGAAGTGCAAGCCGGAAACCAAAAGCAACGATCACACCGGAAGTCGAACCAAAGGCTTTATAAAGAAAACTCATCGCCCACTCCATTCCCCCAATTCCTCCCGGCAGCGGTACGGCGTTAGAAACCATTGCAATCGGCTCAATGACCAAATGATTTAGCAACGTAGGGTGCTGTTCGGTCAACCCTACAGCCAACGAGTAGATTGAACCTACGAAACAAAGGTTCACTCCGACGCTCAACAAAAAACTAAAAGCAACCGAACCAGGACGGCTTCGATAAATCATCACGATGTCGGTGAGCTTCTCAATAACCCCACCGACGGCCGGCAGTTTTCCTAAAGCTCCGAACCATTTGGTTTTCGTCAACCAGGGAGCACACATTACAGTTGCGATTCCAGCGAAACCAAGGACCGTACAAACAAAAACGAATTTGCAGATATGATTTAGAACGACCAGGTCATCTGGATTTCCCGAAGCGATGCTGGAGATATCAACCAATAAAAACATCGCAGAAGCAATACTGAACATCGTCAAGAGCCCGATAATTCGATCGGCAACAACCGATGCAATCGCCTCAGGAGTTCGATCTTTTAGTTCTCGAGTAACGTAGAAAGCCCGAAGCGTATCACCACCGACAACTCCGAAGGCAACCATGTTAAAGAGTACACCGATGAAGCCGATTCGAATCGCGTCAATCATCTTGAACGGCAACCCCAATGCGCGAACCATCACGCGCCAGCGGACGAAGCCAATCACATGGGCAGCCAGGGCAGCCAAAAATCCCATTCCAACCCAGCCCCATTGTTTCTCACGTTCAAACAGATTCTCAAACTCTGCGTTTTTCTGCGCTGAATGAAACAGCCATCCCAAAATCGCAATTGAAGCAGCGAACTTGAACACGGTGATCAGATGACTGGATACAGATTTTTTCTTGGCGGGTTTCTTCAAGGCTGTAAATTAGACGTATCTGAGAAATAGATTAAGAAACAAGAAGCACGGAAAACCCGGGCCACTTCGCCAGCGGAATCCCTCATTCAAATAGCACAAGACTCGCTGTGTAGCCGTGAAGAAAATTTTTATTTCCGACGGGACCGATCTCCCCGGCCGCAAAAAAGCCCGCCAAAGGTATATCCGGAACGTCTGAGACTGTTTCAACGATTGTATCATCAGCCGAAACAACCGTTGCGGAGCTGGTTTGAGCCGAGACAGTGGAGCCCGGCTTGGCCCCCAAAGCACGATTGGCGTTCTGAATTTTCAAAACGTCGTGATGTGGATCCGGAAACAAATTGGTTCCACGGCCGTTGCATGAAAACAACAGTGCGGCTTCAAATCCGCGATGCTCGACTGCACGTTTCAAAAGCTGTTTCAACTCGATGCTTGCCGACTCAGCATCGCGAATGTGAAACTGCACCGTTTGCCCAGGGCGAACGTAATCGCCAATCTGGACCGTACTCCCTTCCTTGTCGATCCCGATCACGTTTCGAATCAGAAAATCGCCAAACTCAAACTTCTCCTGATATTCGTCGATCACGCGTCCCAAGTGCAATCCATTTTGAAACATTCGTTGCTCGCGCGTCGGCAGCGTCTGAAACAATTCGTAGACTACATCAAGCGCTTTCTTTCCGCCCAGCGACTCAATGATGTTCCGCTCGCACTTCGTGATCACCATCGGGTCTCCGATTGGACGGCACCCTTGCGAGACCAACATCCTCACCGGTGTTCCAGAAATCCGGATCGCCACCAGCCCCTTTTCATACGTCTTTTCACCGAGCAACAATCGTGATTCACCCGGAGCGCTGGCGCCGCTGGCCATGCCTCCAGCGATTCGAACACCTGGGCGATCTTCATTGAATCGTTCCAGCAAAACATCAACCGGAAACCCAAACGGCTCACCCAACACAACCAACGAACTATCTTCAGGCCAGTCACCGTCGGTCGTTTCAGGCCAGCCCACAATTGCTGACTCAGTTGAAGAGCGCGCGTAGCTCAAATGCATCGGCACGATTTCCGCGTCAGGCATTTTGGCCGCCCAAAGACTAAGTGCCGGAGCATTCTCCAACTCGTAGGAACCGCCAGCCGCTGTCTCGCTCGTGCAGCCCAAGACGACCTTCGCGCCCGTTAGCGACTTCAGTTTCGGTAAATGGCGATCAAAGTCTTCGGGAGAATAGCCAGCCGAGAAGGCAAACAGCAAATCGATCTCACCATCAATTCCAGATCTCACGTTGGCTGAAGTGACAGAAAGAGACTTCTCCAAATCGTCACTTAGAAAATGAGACTGCGAATATTGATTGGCCACGCTGGATCTTTCCAAATTTTGAAGAAGTTAAACGAAATTTAGACGGCTCGAAAACCAGCTTCCAGTCCCCGCGCATCGGATCAATGATCGCTTGGCAGACTTAGTGTCCAAACAGAACCTTCAAGCTAAAGTATAAATGCGCTTTGGGAAGGGCAAATTCGTCAGCCCAAACGAACAAGTCGACATTGACCAAGCCCATGAATTATCGAACAATCCTTCCAATTGTGGCATGCATTTTCGGGAGAGGCATATGAGCAAAATCTTTACTCGTCGCAAGTCCCTTTCCAGTAAGGGGAAAGAAGCCAGGTACATTCAGCCACGCCGACTGGAATCGCTAGAGCAGGAATCCATAGCGCTGACTTGGAAATTTTTTCTCGCTGTTCTTTTTGCTTGCTTCTTCGGCGGAACCATTCTCGTATTCGCTGCCCCGGTTCCTTCTGTCGACCTCGATAACCTTTACGTTGCCAACATCCCATTCATTGCCAAGAAACCAGATTTTGGTGGCGAAGCCTGTCTGGCAATGTTTCTTAGATCCAAAGGATTCGACGTCGATCAGGATTATGTTTTTGATTCGTCAAATCTCGATCCGCTACAAGGCCGAGGTTGTCACACCAAGGAGCTTGTGACTGCTGCCCACAAGATGCGAATTGACCCTGGACCAGTCTGGCACTCGATCCGTAATGATCAAGATTTGTTCAGACTTTGGAAAACGATCAAATCCGATTTAGCGAAAAGACAACCCACGATTGTCTGTCGACTTGAAAATAGAGCTGAGCAGTTTGTGTTGGTTGTTGGTTATGATGCCGCTCGAGACGAAGTCATCTTCCATGACCCAAATCATTCCAACGGGAAGGATCGGCGACTAGGCAAAATGCAGTTTCTCCAAAGCTGCTCGCTTTCGGCTCAGCCAAGTGACGACGGTCGGGAATTGGCGTCATTTATCGGTTTGAGGCTTTCCAGTGATCGCCTCAAGGTTGGAAAAAAATCGGCTGGCTACACAGACGCCGATTATGCTCAGCACATTCTCAAACTCAAAAAACGATTGCCTCATGCCGGATTCCACATTGAGATACAAAAGCCATTTGTTGTCGTTGGTGATGGAACACCCAACAGCGTTAAGCAAACCTCCGTCGGAACGGTAAAGTGGGCTGTCGATGCGATTAAGAAAGATTACTTCTCTAAAGACCCTTACCATATCATCGACGTTTGGCTTTTTAAGGATCCCAAGAGCTACAAGAAACATAACCTGGAGCTGTTTGACACAGAGCCGGGAACTCCGTACGGATACTATTCACCTTCGCATCGCGTTTTGGTGATGGACATTTCGACTGGCGGCGGGACGTTGGTCCACGAGATTGTGCATCCATTCATGGAAAGCAATTTCCCTGCGTGCCCGTCGTGGTTCAATGAAGGTTTGGCGTCGCTCTACGAGCAAAGCTCAACACGAAATGGGCACATCATTGGCTTAACCAATTGGCGACTGCGAGGCTTACAGTATTCGATCGAAGACGACCGACTTCCCACGTTCAAAGAGCTTTGCTCAACGACAACCGGAGAGTTCTACAATGGTCACAGTACCAACTACGCGCAGGCTCGCTACCTCTGTTATTATTTGCAGGAACGAGGGTTGCTGATCAAGTACTATCATGCGTTTCGGAAGAATGCAGTCGAAGATCCCGGCGGCTACGAGACGCTGAAACGAATTCTCAACCGAAGTGACATTGAGAAATTTCAAGAGCAATGGGAAGGCTACGTGATGAAGCTTCGGTTCCAAAACTGACATCGCCGGCGGTCATGCCTCGATTTTTCAATCCTTTGGACGGCTGGCTTTGATCAACGCGTTGATCTTGGCTTTTGTTTTGCGGTCATTCGTTTGAACGAGCGCTTCTCGATACTTCATCCGCGCCAAAACGTACTTGCGTTCTTCCTCAAGCTGTCGTCCTGCCGCAATAATGTCGGCGATAATTCGATTTTCGGCTGCAAGCCGTTGTTGCCGCTGGGCCTTGATTGCGCTAACACTTTGCTCTCCACTGACAGCCGTGCTTTGGGCGGCACTGTAGTTCGGCCGAATCGAGGACTGGGGTCGACGTTCCTGGGAAGGCTGTACCGAATTTAATTGGCCGCTGTTTAAAGCCCGAGTAACGCCGTTGTCGGGGCCGCTTGGTAACTCAACATAGTTTGGCACCGGCCCAAAGAAGCCCCCGCGCTGGCCGACAACAGGAACCACGCCTGTAACAAACGGGCGCACTTCACCAGAAAATAAGGAACCACCAAACCCGTTCTGGGTCGTCAAAGAAGGTGTCGTGGTGGTGCTTTGACGACTGAATCCGCGTGTAAAATTGAAGCCCAAATTGCCGCCTGGGCCCGAGAAGCTTCCAAATGAACTCGAATTTGTCGAAAAGGGAGTTGCGACATTGATGTTCTGAGCTTCGCCATCGGCACAAAGCAAACTCGATAAGAAAACAATTACCACAGCGACCGAGATCTTTTGCATCAATTCACCAGCAGGAAAAAGAACAGGAACGACAAGATTTTACGCCGCTCAAAAGCCAGAGGCAAACAGTGATTTGTTAAACCAAGAAACGAATCAGGATTTGCCCCAAGCGATAGCCGGACCTGCGATAGCCCGCTTGGCAACAAACGTCTGGGATGGGAGTTATTGGCCGTGCTCTTTGCGAATCCAGCTTACGCAAGTTTTCAGCAAGACCTGGAACAAAATGGAGCTGTAACCTCAATTTTTCTCGTGAAAGAACGCCAAAACCCCGCATATCCCCACGGACTGCTATTGGGGCGAAACGTGGGAATTTGGTAAAAGGCAGAACCTGAAAACGCTTTGCTGGTTTCTCGAGACATCAAGTAAACCAGAGAACTGCTCCCGTCATTTCGCCAAGGAGCAAGTCATTCAACGATGAACTGAGAAATCAATGGATTACGCACAACTCGCCGCTTACGCAAATCTCGCGTTGACATGGATCGGATTTGGAACCGTCGTCGGATTGGCAGCCAAAGCAATCATGCCTGGCCGGGATCCTGGTGGAGCAATTGCGACGGTGCTGATGGGTATTGCTGGAACATTGATTGGCTGCGCGATACTTCAATACTTTTCAGAGTCTGATCGAGTCGTGGAACCAGTCAGTGTCGAAGGTTTCGCCGTCGGTTCAGCGGGAGCACTGGTGCTGCTGATATTCTACAAGGTGCTAGGTGGCTACTGGTTTGTCGAGGGAGAGCAAGTCTCCAGCCGCCATCGTCGACGACGCAGACGCAATCGAGCCTATGACGACTAGAGGCCAAATCGCGTCGCGGAGGCGTATTCAAGTGCGCGTACTGATGGGATTAGACCAGGCTGTGATCAAACCGCCTACTGATTGACGCCTTCTTCGCGTCGACGGCGGATTCTCTCACTGACTCGCTGCAAGATTTGCTTCTCGTCTTCAGAGAGACTTGAGATTCCGTCCTGATGCAACTTGTCGAGAATGACATCGGCCATCACTTCTTCTTCATTCTCGATTCGCAAGTCAAGCTCACGCCGAGCTTCCTGCTTCTCATTAAGCCATTGAGAATACTGATTGCCTTCGGAATCCTCACGAAAATCAAAGAACGCAGACTCGCTGTAGATTGAACCGTAGTCCATGTTCTCAATATCATCCCAGTCGTTGCCTAAACGGTTTGTCTCGACGTGAAGCGAATATTTGGCGGTAAAAATCAATGTGATACCCACCAGTAGCATCGGCAACCAGATCGGTTGGATGGGACCGGCAATCTCAATATCTCGGCAAATCCAAGCCGACCCAATAAACGCAAACGCAACCATGTGCCCAATCAACTTAATCGCAGTCTCAACGCGAGCTTGAGGAAGACCCAAATCCAAAGAGTCGATCAACGCCCGAACCGCCTTTGCTCCATCCAAGGGATAACAAGGGAGAAGGTTAAAAATGACCAGCTGAAAATTAACCCAGCTCGCAATCTTGAAAACCGAAACAGCAAAATTTTCCATGTTGAAACGGTGAGGCCGGAACGGATTAACCAATTCGATCAAGGTGGCCTGATCTGTCTGGACTAACAGGCCGGCACAGAAGAAAAGAACCATGCAATTCGCAAAGATTCCTGCGCAGTGAATTACGGCCCGTGAGTTAGCCCCCGGCGGCAAAGCAAAATCAGAATTCCCACCCCAGGGAACCAGAACAAAGTTGTTCACATGCCCACCGAGATTGGAAATCGCAAACGCGTGGGCAAGCTCGTGAAAAAGAATGCTACCGAGCAATATGAGAACGGTGACCATCGCCGTTCCGACAGCAAGATTCGCGCTGACGTCGACATTCCATTCGAGCCCAAACAACAGAGCGATGAATAGCAGAAGCAATAGATGGACACGGACCGGGACCCCGAACCATCTTCCGGCACTTACGCTCCACGAAAAATTTTCTGACATCTCCTGAAACTCCGCCAATTGCTATTAAAGCTGTGGAAGACTACGAGGCTCACATCCGTGTTACAACAGTTTAAGTACATTATCGGGAAATTCAATCTGGAGTCGCCAGAAAGCCCGGTTTAAGGGGTTTTTCTGCCACAATCGAGCGCGAAACCCTAAAAATCGGCATTCGCACATCATATTATCTCGAAATCAGGCTAATTTCGGGACATGGGTCGAGCCATTATTTGTTTCGCTTATTGGCCGTTGGTAAAGCGTCTTCTGGACTTTTTCTGGACTACCTTCGGGGCTTTTCACCATATGCCAAGTCCGGGAACTCGGCAATTGATTCTGCAAAAGAGGCCAAGCGACAAATGGCTCGCGCCCCAGGGCCAGTCTGAGCTTTTGCGAATTCATCGTCACATTGCCCGCCCGCGGCGGCATCGCTCCCGCGTCTATTCTGGGGCAACCCATCAATAGCTCCGGGCGATAACCACCAACTCGATTGACGATCTGCGCGATCTGATAAAGCGAGAGTTGCGTTGGTCCACCGGCGTGGAATAGCCCAGTGATCCGCTTGGCGAACACTTCTTCGATCACTTCATTGAGACATTCGACATAGGTTGGCGTCCGAACTTCGTCGAAGTAAAGCGTCGCAGGCTTCTGTTTGGCAAACCGCGACTGAATCCAATCGATCGCACCGGCGTGCCCATTGAAGCTGATTCCCATCGGTAACGAAATTCTTAAAATGCACGAATCGGGTCGCTGTTCCATGATCAAGCGTTCGGCAACCACCATCGTTTTCCCATAGACGGTCACGGGATCCGGCTCGTCCGTTTCAACATAGTTGCCGCCGCCGTCGCCGGAAAAAACAAGGTCGACCGACAAATGGACCAACTGAACTTCGGTCGAAGCGATCGCTTTGAGAATCACCGAGATCCCTTCAACGTTGACCCGGTTGGCCATTGTGGGATCCAATTCGCATGC
>CAYSQZ010000108.1:0-2418 GCA_964433035.1 uncultured Pirellulaceae bacterium
GCGTAGCTGCTGACGGTGTCTGAATCGTCAACAGGAATCGGACGTGGTTGGTTCTTGTTTTCGTTTTCAGCCATGATCTTCCTCGAGGTCTCGGGATTGGATTAGTTTGTTGGTAGCTAGAATGTCGAATTGCCCAATCCAAGTCAAGATTAACTTGGGGGCTTTTGAGGAGGGGTAAGAATCGCAGCAGGTAGGGTCAGGTTGTGCCTGACGACATCTGGTTCGGCAGAAAAGTATTCTCAGTGAACTGCTTAGAGGGCATTTCAACACCTGTTTTGAAAGTTTGTAGTACCGCCTTCAGGCGGAAATTTTCGGGCTTCCGGCTCAAGCCGGTACTACGAACATGAGTTTTGAAAGATGCGCTACCTATCTACAACTCATTGAGCAGCTTTTTGGCCTGTTCCACCGAACGTTGCAAGCCGGGTGCCCATTTGCCGTTGATAATCTTTTGGTATTGGATTTTGGCTTCTTTTTTCTTTCCCAATTCTTTCAGTGAATTGGCATAGGTCATGATCCACTGCGGATTGGCGGTGTCCCACTGCGGAGCTTGTTTATACCAGCTACTGGCGGTTTCCATATCGCCTTGTTGCTGATACCAAAAGCCCAAGGTTTGATACGTGGCGGCGTCGCGTGGCCGCTTGTCAATTGAAGTCGACAAATACTCCCAAGCCTGTTCATCACGTCCGGCTTTCTTGAGCAGCGTTGCCATCTGGCCGGGTAGCCCGGGGTTGTCCCGATCGACTTCATTCCAATGACGCCAAGTCACAGAGGCCCGGTCGATCAGATCGTCAACCTTTTCCGCGCGCTCGGGATCGTTGGAGATCTTGTCTAACGCCGCTCGATATTGTCCCCATAGCCATGTGTATCGTTGGCGGAAGGCTTGGAGATTGATCGCACTTGGTAGGTAAGGCTGTTCCATTTTTAGAGCGCGTTCTTCCAACTCAACAGCTCGGCTTGCCTTGCCGGCGTATTGGCACAGCCTGGCCATTGCCCCGATGAAACCCGGCGAAGGCTGAATCTGTTTTTCTTCAAGCTCAGCCAGAATCAACTCGTACTGATCAAGGGCTTCTCTGTCACGACTGCCGGCCCACAACGCTTGTGCGTATGCGAAACGGTGTAGCAGCGGAGTCTCCTCGCCGTCGATCTTTAGTTGCTTTCGAATTAATTGGTAACCTTTGCTGGCCAAATCCTTTTCACCCAAACCACCTAGTCGTTCGGTGAAGCTAATTAGCGCCGGCAGCGAACCGAGTTTTTCGATCGCATCGAAGCGAGTCGAAAGATACTTGGTCAATCGCTTTGGATCGACTTGTTTGATTCGTTGCAGCAGCGAATCAACCAGAATCGGATGCTGATCGTCTTTAGCCAGCTTCTGTTGCCATTTCCAGAATCCAGCGGAGACCTTCTCGTTGATGTCGTCAGCGTGGAGGTTGGTTGAACATAACAAGGCAACACCCTCCCAACGCGGATCCTCATTGAGCTTGAGCATTTCATCCACCTGAAATTTTTGGCCGTGCAGGTTATGTATCAACGCCAATGTAAGCGGTGAATCCGCGAACCGATCACGGAATGACTCAACGTTTTCTTGCGAGGGGTTTTGGCAGATCCAATCGTAGAGGCTGATATGCTGGATCAGGCCGTTGGCTGGCTCATCATTTTCTGATGGTTTATTCGTGTTGTAGTTACGTTTTGCGAGGACGAATTGAAACAAAGGAGTTGCCTCAAAGTTCTTGACTTCGTCTTCGGCGAGAATCTGATTTGGATAGTGATTCCGGCTGGCACCGAGAATCGTCAGTTCGCCTTTCTTGTACTTTTGCTCAGCGTGTTTCTTCAATTTCTTGAGCAGTGGAATCGTTGTGTGGAGATGCTGATGCCCACTCCATTGATTCTGAGAAAAGTCCTGAAGGTGCGAGACAGAGAGGTGATGGTAGAGACCAATCAGCTCAAGCGTCGTCTCGCGGTCAATCTTGCTCAGATCCAGTTCCGCCGATATTTGCTTTTTATCAAGCTCTTCTTTTCCAAAGTGCTTTTCAAACCGCCCTCGGATTTGTTGCTGATAAAACTCTGGCTTCTTTAGTGGCATGTCGATTGCGACTTGCGTATCCAAGTCGATTGCGAACGTTGAGTCGGTTGTATCGATTTCTTTACAGTGATACGAACTCTCGCCAGTCTCAAAAGAAGCAACTTCTTTTTTTGCTGTTTCAGATTCTTCGTCTGTTTCCGGTTCTACCTTAACTTTCCACTTCAACGTGACTTTGTCGTCATCGTAGCTGAGGTCAAGCGAGTACAACTGCTGGTCGCCCACCAGCAATTGGCGGTTGAGCACGCGGCCATGGTTGTCGAACTTGAGGATCAGACAAGCCGATTGTTCTTCGGACTCTGGCTGCCGAGTTTCCCCGTTCTTTTGTTCTTCAACTTCGG
>CAYSQZ010000108.1:2518-14948 GCA_964433035.1 uncultured Pirellulaceae bacterium
GCTTTCCAAGCGAGACTGGGTGGCGCTGCGACGAGCGGCGATACCAATCTCGTCATAAATCTGAACGATCTGCTGTCCGTCGCAAACCAGCTGCTCGGTCAAGTACATATCGCTGGTGCTGGAGAAAGCGAACTGGTCATTCGGTCCAACGAGGAATTTTGCCGAGTCTTCATCGAACTGAATTTCGACCGGTTTGAAGTTTGATCTCGCTTGTTGAATTTTCTCTCGCGACTGTTGGTCGATCTTGCCAAGCGGTTTGGGTGAACCGTATTGCCGGGCGACTTCTTCGAACATGTCGTTGGTGTTGCTATAGAGTCCGTCCGCATATCTGGTCAAGTCGAATGACCACTGATATCCGTTGTAGGCTTGAACTGTTGGCGGGTTGATTGTTTGTGGGCGTGGGCGATACGACCAACCTTGATAACCCCAGAACTGTCCGTTCTGCTCAAGCCTTGCACCGGTGCGCTCGATGTTTTTGATCGCCACTTGCATCGCTCGCTGCTGAGCCAATTGCTTCTTGTCCAAGCCATCGGGTTGCTCGTTGGCAAGTCGCTCAAGTTCATCCAGCCGTTTGGAAAGATGGTCGGCGGCCAGAATCGCAGTCATTCCCGGCTGGGTTTGGATAGGTCGCTGGGATGCGGCAATATACATTTGCGGTGGGAGTGCAAAATCTTGTTCCATCGGTTGGAGACCGAGGTCGATCCAAGTGCTATCGATCAGGCCATCGCCATCGGAATCTGTGCCAGCCCAGAGCCCTAATTGGCCAGAGCGATTGAGATTCTTTCGACCTTCGCCAAAGCTCAAAACACCATTGGCAAAGCCCGACATTCTCCTGCTTCTACCCAATCCCCTTCCGTCGCCAAAGCCTCCAACTCGATTTATCGTTCCGAATAGAGATTGGTTCATATCTAGACCGAATTGATCCATCGCAGGATCTACCACAGGATTCGACATTGGGCGGGCGAAATCAAATTGTTCTTCATTACCTTCTCCGTCTCCAAAATCCATGTCTTCAAGGATCTCGCTGATTTGATTTCCATGCCAGTTGCCGTTTAAGTCTTGGGCGTTGATCGAAGTCCCCCGCTGTTTCCAGCGTTCGCCCCAGCCATAGTGTTGCTGCGAATTGTACTTTTCGATGTCGCGCTCCAATCGCGACCACCGAGTGCCGATTGCCTGAGCAACTGAAAGCGACATTTCGGCAGTAAGTGGAAGCGGAGCAGCGCCAGCCAAGATTGGACGCAAAGCGGATTGTTTTGCAGCTTCTCGTTTGAAAACGCCCTTGCCTCTGGTGGGAATATCAAATTGGGCAAACGGCAATGCATTTTGTCGAGCAGAAGCTCCGCGTTGGCGATCACGTAGTAGACTCAGAGGCGTAACTTCACTCATCGATCGCTCGAAGAAGATTCCTCTCTGGAACTTCCCGCTCACGGAGAGCCGTTTGTTCGATTTCAAACTACTCAAGAGGGATGGTCCTCTCATTGCTTGATATCCGTATTGCCCTTGTTGTTGTATTTGCGACTTTGAAGACTTTCGGTCCGCCGGACTGCTTACCGAACTTTTTGGCGATGTTGCGGCAACAGACCGGCTCCAGTCAACTGCTGCTTCTCGATCGCCGGCTGCCAGGAGATAGTAAAGCGTCAACCACTTCGACGGATCGGATTTACCGGAGGTGTCGCGATTACAAAGCTGGTACAACCCGGTTCGAGACGGCGACGGCGGTTGGTACTGTTGGCTGTTCCAGATATAGAACGGTGCGTTGATACGGATTTGAATGTTGTCAATGATTTCCTGAGCCGTTTTGGGGCGGGCCTTTACATCGATCTTGCTGTCTTCGCCTTCGAAGCGTCCCCACCACCAGTCATTCCGCTCGAGCGGTTCTTTGATGACCTCAATTTCTTTCGGCGCGTCATAACTGGCCCAATGATCTTTGCGGCCACGCTCGACATCGTATTCCTGATACATCGCGTCGTCTTCGAGCACGATCAAACTAGTGTGCGGGGTGACGACATAGAAGTCTTTTGAAAGCGAAATGATCTCTTCTTTGTCAGACATGTCCGACTTGAGCAATTCATCGATGTGACGTTTGGCCCACAGACGAGGCAGGTACTCCGCGTCGGTTTTGGCTTTCTTGACGCTGGCTGTCTTGGTAACCAATTCGGTTCCCACCCGGCCCTGGAATCGGATCGAGGCAGGCAGCGATTTGTCCGACATCGCCGTCACGGTCAGCGTTTCACCGGCGGCAAGCACGGTTGAACTCGGGTACGCGATCGCTTCCATCAGACCGTCATTCTCATCGAGCAGTTCGACTTGGATGTTGGTCATCCGTGGAGTGTTGATCGAAGCCAATAAATCAAACACACGCCAATCGATGTCTTCGTTGGGGTTGATGGTTGCGAACGTTCCGCCGGTCCGATTGGCGGCTTCCTGAAGAAACAGCGAGTCGACTTTCTTGCCGATCCCGACGCCGATAAACTTGCAGCTGCGAGGAATCAAGCGAGGCAGATCCGCGATCGCTTTCTCGCCATCGGTCGCAACGCCATCGCCAAGATAAAGGATGTGTGGGTTTTTGAGTTTGTGTTTACGCACGACTTCGGCGGCGGCTTTGAAACCCTCGCCGAGATTGGTCGCGCCCAGAACATGCGCTGGTCGATGGTTGAGGATCGGCTTGAGGTTGACCGAGCGAACGTTGATCGGCTTGAACGAGATATTTCTGGCTACGGTGTTAACGTCGATCAGGAACACGGAATCATCATCGTCGGCTTCGGTAACCAACCGCTGCAGCACGTAACGCTGGGCCTGGATGTCGATGTCGGATCGCGACGCCGAGACATCGTTGAGCACGATCCACTGGCGCGGTTGGGCCTCGTTGACTCCGGTCAGCTCCGGGTTAAGCTTGGCAGAGATATAGTGCCGCTGGTCTTTTTTGCAGACGGCGACTCGGACTTCGGGTTGGGGTTTCTCGGTTTGAGGAAGCAGGTTAAGCAAAAAATCCTGGTCGGGTTTAACTTTCTGAGCGTCATACTCCAAAACCAGATCATCGCCCTCAACGGTCGCTTTGAGATCGTGGGTTGAAGACTTTGGGTCGTATTGCGCCGCTCCGTCTTTAATGCGAACACGAATGGTAAGTTCCTGAGTGATGTCGTTGGTGTGTTCCATCGGGAAGAAGTATTTTGTGGCTCCGTAGAGTTCCTCAAGATTCTGCGTGTAGCTCAAGAAGATCCGTTTCTCCTGCCGCCCTTCGAGCGGGAAGATTCGCATCTTGAACATGTTGCCTTCCATCATTTCCAGCAGCGCCGGATCACGACGCTGGTAGAGGATGTCGGTGTAGATTTCCTGGCCACGTTGGCGGGTGACCATGCCGCCTTCGTTCAGCTTGCCAAACACATACATCGCCAGCCTGGCAACCGAAGCGTCCTGAGGAAGCGGGAAGTAGAACGTGCCTTCGGTGTTCCAGGGGTTGTGGTTGAAGAAAGTCTGATCGATCGTCGTGCGGGCAACTCCGTCTTCGATATAAACGTCAACGTGATACTTTCGCAGGGAAAGTTTGGCTTCCTGCCCATAAGGGTCGATCGCGACCAAGCCGTTTTCACGCGGTAGTGTTTCAACGAGAAGTTCTTTTTGCGCCAGCGCCTTCCTGGCCCAATTGACCAAGTGAGAGAGCCGTTTGGCTGGTCCTCGGGTCGGCGTTTCTGATTTGACCAGTGTTCCCTGTTGACCAGCCCGAAGCGCGATGTCGCTGAGGCTGGATTTGAGGACCACGGTTCCCTGGGCGACGGCGGCCTGAGTTTTGTCGGTCGCTGAAACGGAAAAACGGGTTCCGGTCGCGTGGACTTCGCCGTCGTTGGTTCGAACGATAAATGGCGTATCCGATTTGGCGACGATGAGATACAGCTCGCCTTTCTCAAGTCGCAGCTCTCGACGTTTTTCAACAGTGAACTCTGCGCCGGCGCGAGCGATCACGATGGTTCCATCGAAAAGCTCGGTTCGTTTAAGTCCTTCAGAATCGACTTTCTTCTGTACGACAAACTCAACATCGCGATCGGCGCGATGCGGATCAGTCATTGGTCGCTCGGCCTTTTTGCCAGGCGTTGTCTCGTGCAAACTACCTTGATCCGATTCCTCAGAACTCGCGATGTCGCCGATGGTCTTGCCACTGTGAATTTTGTCTGTGTTGTCTCGAAGTGACTTGTTTTGATTTTCCAATTTCGTCGCCGGATCCTCGCCTATTTTAATTACGTTGCCGTTATCAACAACTTGGATTCCGCTTGCGCCATTGTTTCCATCGCCGTTGAGCATCATCAAAACCCCCAGGCCGGCAATCAATGCCAGCGCGGCCGCAACCGCCAGCACAGCCGGCCAGGCTGCAGATTGAGATTTCGCACCCGGCCCATGAGACCGAGACCAGTTATCCTGGCTCGAGCCAGCGGCTCTGGGTGTCTCGACAACCGTTCTGTTTTTTGATGCTGCAATCGACATTGGCTCTGCTCCCACATTTGAATCGGTTTGTTGGATATGCTGAGACTGAGTTGAGTCGGCCAGAGCGCCGACAGGTAACACGGAAGGGTCTATTCTGGACGAGTCGCCGGCGGCGTGTCGGGCGATTGACTCGTTCATCCACATCGTTTCGATGTAGAACTCCATCGCTTCTTCGTCCGACACGATGATGGCTTCAAGCCGCTGAGCTTGTTTCGCGTCAATCGTGCCATCACACATCACATCGATTAGCGAGCGAAGCTCGACGGGATCGAAGGGTTGTTTATTGTTTGATTCGGTATTCACGTTGGTTTCCTAAGCTTGCTGCTTCAGACTGCTTTTCTTTGAATGGACTCTGGTTCCCGGTTCCAGTAACTGCTGGTCCTTACGATTGACCGTCGAGCGAAACACCGCTGACCGATTTGTCACCGGTCGCGATGGCTCGGTTGACACACTGATATAGCGCTGCCCGCATCCGCGAGAGCGCTTTGTAAACTGCCGTAGTGGTTCGACCGCATTTTTGGGCAGTGACTTCGATGCTGCTGTTGAGGTCGTATCTCAGCCGTAAAAGATCGCGGTCCTTGGGGCTGAGTTTCTCGATACAACCGGCCAACAGTTCATGCCGCTGGTCGAGTTGGTCAACCATTTGGGCTGATTTGTCGGCCACGGCATTGAAAACCTGATCGGAAAAAATAACTTTGGATCGGCCCTTTTTCCGGCGGAAGTTTTGGGCGTTGTAAAAAGCGATTTTGAATGACCAAGCGATAAAGTTCCCGTTGACCTGATCGAAGTCGTCAAATTTGTCCCAGAGCACGATGCTCGTTTCCTGAAGTACGTCTTCGGCGTCAGCTGAGTTTCCCAGTAGAGTACGAATGTAGGCGTAGATTCTCCGCTCGTTTTCCATCAGGAGGCGGATAAATTCTCGTGGATCGGCCGTTGGCATTTTGGTCTTTGACGAAGCTACGTGCATTGGTTTCTCCCGTATTAGAAGGGATATGTCACGTTGAAACAGCTTTGGACATCGTTTGGGAAAAAGTTGTTGAAATTATGAAATATATTTTCCCGTTTTTGCGCCCAAGAGATCGGCCGAGACTCGGCCAACTTGATCTGATCAAGTTCCTTGCCGTGCTTGGCCAACCGGGTGAGTCGTCAACAACGAAAGGCCGGTTGTTCGGAAATGGCCTGCTGATTCAGGGGCAACGATTTAGATGTCGCCAGCGGGAAGGCAGCTCAACAAAGGCAGTCACACGATTAAATTGCTGATTCCGAAGTTCAATCTCCAACTAAGCTAGTGGTCTAACGCAGCTCAATTTTCGATAGATAGATCACATTGGGAAGGTAACCCAACGTAGGCGAGGAGAAGCGGCAACTAAATCGGCACTCGCTAACGCGTCGGGTTTCCATTCAAGTGCTACACGAAATCAAGATGCAACGGATTACCAGGCACTGTTTGTTAAATATGAGCGGCAAGGCGTTAGCCGGTTCGTTGCGTGTGTTTAACGGCGGCTGGCGCTTGGCGCTCAGTCCAATATGATATTGTTAGACAGTGCCTTGTGGTTCGTCAAAGTTGAATTTGATTTAGAATCGAATTCCAGTTTGGTCAATTCGGTTGAACCGCTCGAATCTTTTGAAAGCAGAGTTGGGGCAGCTTGCTTGTTCTCAAATTCTGCCAGTTGAATACTCAAACCAAAATCCTGTTTCCATAAAAAAAGATGCCCAACTCAAAAAAAGTTCTACTGATCGGCTGGGATGCTGCAGACTGGAAAATCATCAACGACTTGATGGATCGTGGCAGGATGCCTCACACCCAAAAGCTCGTCGAAGGTGGCACGATGGGGAACTTGCGAACTCTTTCGCCTGTTTTGTCGCCAATGCTTTGGACCTCGATTGCCACTGGCAAACGCCCCGGCAAACACGGCATCTATGGTTTCTCAGAACCAAACGCGACTGGCACGGGCGTACAACCCATGAACAACACATCGCGCAAGTGCAAAGCGATCTGGAACATTCTCAATCAGAACGATCTTCGTTCACTGGTCGTGGGCTGGTGGCCCAGTCACCCCGCTGAGCCAATCGATGGAGTGATGGTATCTGACTTTTTCCACAAGGCTCCGCAAAAGCCTGGTGATCCGTGGAAGCTGTTGCCCCGGTGCGTACATCCCAACGAGTTGACGGATCCGCTTTCTGAGTTTCGCGTGCACCCCATGGAATTGACCCGCCAAGACATCTTGCCGTTTTTGCCTAACGGAGGCGAAATCGATCAGGACATCGATCGGCGTGTTAATTCGGTCATGAGAGTGCTGGCCGAATGTTCGACCATTCATGCCACGGCAACTGAATTGTTGAAAAAACAGGAATGGGACTTTGCTGCCATCTACTACGACGCCATTGATCATTTTTGCCATGGGTTCATGAAGTACCATCCACCGCAGCAACCGCAGATCAGTGACGATGATTTTCGAATTTACCAACATGTTGTCACAACGGGATACATCTTCCACGACATGATGTTGGGGCGGCTGCTCGAATTGACCAATGAAGACACGACGGTGATGTTGATTTCCGATCATGGATTCCACCCAGACCACTTGCGACCCAGGGGGATTCCATCGGAACCAGCTGGGCCAGCCGTTGAGCATCGCGATTACGGCATCTTCGTTTTAAATGGTCCCGGTGTTCAGCAAGACCAATTGATTCACGGTGCCAACCTGCTGGACATCACCCCCACGTTACTAACTCTGTTTGGGTTACCAGTTGCTGAGGATATGGATGGCAAACCGTTGGTGGATGTGTACCAGGAAGAACCCCAAATCGAGTGGATCGCCAGTTGGGAAGACGTCCAAGGCAACGACGGTCGACATCCCAAAGACATGGTGGTTGATCCCGCTGAATCTAAAGCGGCGCTGGACCAACTGGTCGCCTTAGGCTACATCAATGCTCCTGATCAAGACGTCAGCAAAGCCATCATCGATACTCAACGCGAGTTGGACTACAACCTTGCTCGTTCTTTCATGGACGAGGACAAGCACGGTGAGGCGATTCCGTTATTGCAAAATCTGTATCTGAACAATCCATTGGAATTTCGTTTTGGGGTCCAATTGGCCAACTGTTTACGAGCCACAGGTCGCAATGCTGACTTGAAAGCACTGATCGCGGATCTCAAAGGACGGTGGCTGGTTGCAGCTGCTGCCGCTAAGGAAAAACTCAAAGGCATTACTGAGCTTGCTCAGGAGCGAAAGGCGGCATGGATAGAACTGAAAAAACAGGACGATGAAAACCCGGACAAAGATGCTCCAGCTTTGGCAAAGCTAAATAACCAGGGTAAACCGAAGCTGTTCGAGGACGAGGAGTTGAAGGTAATTAGCAATCTTCGAGCTACTGCTCGTGGGAACCCTCAAACACTCGATTTTTTGGCGGCGACGGTTGCGTCAGCCGAGGGAGATTTCCAACTAGCTGCCAAGCTTCTCGAAGCAGCAAAACTGACGAAGTCACCCAAGCCTGGATTTCAGTTTCATGTGGGCAATGTGTACGTCGGTTTGAAGCAATATAAAGAAGCCGAAGCTGCCTTTGAACGTGGGTTGGCGCTGGACGAGCTTGACCCAAACTGCTTGATGGGGCTCTGCCGCACGTATATTGAATGGGGCAAAGTCCGTAAATCACTCGAGTATGGCAAGCGGGCTATCGGTTTGAAGTATCGCTTTCCAGTGGCGCACTACTTTTATGCCAGAGCGCAAAACCGAAGCGGGAATGTTGACGGAGCGATCACCTCATTGAAAACCGCGCTCAAACAGAACCCCAATTTCCAGGAAGCTCATGGCTTGTTGGCGAAGATTTATGACTCCAACGATGAGCCAGAATTGGCGATTGAGCATCGTAGCATTGCCGAAAATCTTGCAGTCGACAATCAAGAGGTGATTCAAGAGACGGCCGGGGCAATGGAGTTTCCTCCTATAGAAGACATCGATTTTGAAGAAATCTTGCCCGATTTGCCTGGCGAGGCACTTGCCAAATTGGGAATCCTTCCTCGACTTTCACAGCCCCCACAAAAGTCGGCCACCCAGGAAGACCATCCAAAATCTGAAGACAAAGAAATCATTGTTGTTTCCGGTTTGCCTCGATCAGGGACCTCGATGATGATGCAAATGCTGGCCGCCGCCGGACTGGAAATCTATACCGACAACCAGCGGAAGCCAGACGAAAACAATCCCAAAGGCTACTTCGAAGCCGATGCAGTCAAGGGACTGGTGACAGACAACGCGTGGATTAAGGATTGTCGAGGAAAGGTCATCAAAGTTGTTGCGCCGGTTGTGCCATACTTACCTCAGCAAGAGCGATACCGGGTGTTGTTTATGCAACGGGATATAAAAGAAATCGTCTCTTCGCAAAATCGCATGCTTGGGCGTTTGGAAAAGCAGGGCGGAGATATTGAAGATCAGCGGTTGCAGGAAGTTTTTCTTCAACAGGCTTTAGTGGCGGCCCAAATGGTGGTCTCTCATGGAAACCCCCTCCTGTCAGTAGGCTATGCCAGTGCCATTGAGGATCCGGAAAAGGCTGCTCGCCTGATTGCCGAATTTTTAGACATGGAGCTGGACATTTCAGCGATGGTCGCGACTGTCGATTCAACGCTGCACCGTGAAAAGGCCTGATTGCCTCGATTTGCAGCGTTATTGGATTCGGAAAAAACTTGTTTTGAACATGCTTGAGCCAGCCTGTTTTTGTGAAATTTTAACTCGGACCGAGAATTTCCATGGATTTTCGATGAAAACTTGTTTGGGCATGTGTCGACCAATATAATGATGTTCAGTACAACTCAACTCAAAAGCTTCGTATCTAAGGTTGTTAATATGAAAATTACCAAAACTAAACTTGCAGCAGCTTCGTTTGGAGCTGCCCTAACTTCACTGTATTCGGCCCCGGAGCTTTGTGCTCAAGTGGATACGATCGACTCTAATGCTGATCTGACTTTCATGCCTGGTACGGTTCCTTTTTTCACAGGCGACGGGTCCGCCGACTACGGTGTTGAGGTTGCTGTCGGTGGTGTAACGAGTTTTGGTAGCCCAGCCCTACTCAATATTATTGCTTTCAATAATGGTGACTACGGTTTTGGAGCAGGTAATCGATTCGGAATCGCCAATGGTGCACAAGAATTTTTCGAGCTTTCGCCTGGTGATGTGTTTGATGGGTCTACTGGTGGTGGAGTGGGCCAACTCTCTGTTACTGGAACAGGTGTCCGTACCTTCGGATTTATTTCAGAATTTGGCCAGGTTGGTTACTTTAGGGTCATGCTCAGCGTTGAAGAAAGTCCGGGCGTGTTCAGTCCGGCCATATTCCTTGATGGTGAAGTAGCTGTATTGGACGCAAACGGAGAGAACGATTTCACGGTTACAGTTCCAGATGGTGATGATCCCGTCGTTATAGTGGGTGATGTCAATATGGACGGTAGTGTTGACTTTTTCGATATCCAACCCTTCATTGATGCTCTGGCAGGGGGATTTCAGGCAGAAGCTGATATCGACGGCAACGGAGAAGTTAACTTCTTTGACATTGCTCCTTTCATCGAACTCTTATCCAATGGTGGTATGCAGTTAAGCATGTCCGACTCAAACGGGAAACCACTGGAGATGTATGCCTCCAATACCCAGGATATGGAACAACTAATTCGGGCAATAGAGCTAAAGCTAAACGACGAAATTGCTGCTGCTGTGTTGGGTCAAACCAACAGTTCACTGACCAACAATTCTCCGAGCGTTGGCTTGGCTTCGTTGGCGTCAGGCGCTGATGGGCTTCTTCGACGTCGCAAGGCAGTTACTGCCTAGTGGTTCGGATTGCGATACGCTTTGGCTCTTGAAAACAAAGTTTGAATTGAACTCTGAGTTGGTCAATTCAGGTCGGTCGATTGAACCGCTAGTAAGTAGTGCGTCAAATTGAAAAAAACAAACAGGCTGGTTCGATTGAGCCAGCCTGTTTTTGTGACAATATCAATATATTAACTCGGGCCGAGAATTCCCCCGGATTTCCGGGAAAACTTGTTTTGGGATCTGTCGGCCATTATAATCAGTTGCTGCGTACTTAAATCAACTCTCACCCAGTTGGCTAGGTTTTCTTTACGTCAGGCGCTGATGGACTTCGTCGACGCCGTACAGCAGCCTAGTGCTTCAAATCCGCTCAGTTGTCGGTAGCTGGGTTCGTCTCACCAGTTCTACATTAAGGAAAACCAATGAAAAGCTTTATGAATTTTCGCACTGCGATTCTTTGCTGTGCCTACTGCCTTTGTGCCTGCAGTATGTCAGTAAATGCCCAAGAAATTACCGTCAATTTAGAGACATTCGGTTCAACAACAGGTAACGCATTAAATACTCCTTTTAATGAAAGCCGAGATCGTTTCGCTGCCGAACTAAGTGATGATGGTCTCAGCAATAGTAATGAGCTTATCGAACCAATAACCACCGATGTTGTTGAAGCTGGGAACACTGGACTGCAATTGACCATTGTCAATGCAACTTCTACTACTGGAATTGATGGTTTTGAAGGTGATAATAGAGCGAATTTTAACTTCTCTGGCCTGGGGCTTGGGCTCACAGGACCAGCGCTGCGTTCCGACCCTAACGTTGATGCCAATTCTCCAGCCGCTGGCGCTGCCGTGGAAAGCAGTGGATTCCGTTTGGATTCAACACACGACGAATTCGTGACGTTCTCTTTCAATCAAGCTGTGACGGTATCCGCAATTGTGTTAACCAATCTTGATGACAGAGAAACATTTCAATTCGGTCCTGCGGAAAATATCACGAATCTTAACGATTTGACTCTGCCTGATTTGACGATGGGTACTGTCACCGCGGAAGGGAAACCAATCGGTACCGGCACATTGATTACGTTTACTTTTGAGACCCCTTTGGAGATTGCTGCTGGAGAAGAAATTCTTATTGGCCAAACTGGTTTCGATCCAGACCTTCTCACCCCCGCTAATGTTGGTGTTGGTTTTGAACGCATCATCCTGACAATAGACGACGATGCAATGGGTCCGGGTATGCCGATCAAGGGAGATGTCAACACGGACGGCACGGTTAACTTTTTTGATATCCAGCCGTTTATTGACGCCCTGGCAGATCAAACAGGTCAGGCAGAAGCGGATATTGACTGCAACGGGGTGGTTAACTTCTTCGATATTCAGCCGTTTATCGACATCTTGGCTGCTGGAGAATGATTCCACCTGGAAGCCCGCAGCTATATTGATTTTCCTCGGGCGTTCGGAAACCGAAACCTTAACTAATAAGCCCTACAAAGGCTGGCTCGATTGAGTCAGCCTTTTATTTGTTTTGCAGTAAAACGTTTCAAAACACTAGATACCGAAATCTCTTGTTTAGAGCTGAATCACCCAGAGTTTGTTCATTCAAAGCCCTGAACCTGAGCAAAACGGTCATCCCGTTTTAACAATCGATGTCATATCCTTGAAAACCGACAAGTAATCAAAGCCTTAGAAATGTGTGTTTTAACGAGAATTCAGATATTTCGGATTCCTGCAAAAAATACCTATAATTCCTACTTGTAACGTCTAGCTTAGCTATTAGCATACTTGATACGGACTTTTTCTTAGTTAGCCTAACTACAATATGGTATATCCAAACATAGTATACCTAGAAAAAATAACTCACTTTCACTTTCACTTTCAACACCGGGAGCTTTTGTAATGAGTATTAGGTTTAATTTGGCTTTGGCGTTCATCCTGGCCGTTTGCTTTATCGCAAATTCGGCTTCGGCTCAAATTTTGCTTTTTGATGATTTCGACGCATCGACAAACCCAACTGGGTTGCCCACTGTTAATGGCGGTACCTCTGACATTGGAGGTGCGATTTGGAATGCTGATACCACTATTGGAGTTGATGGAACTATCAACACTCCTTCTGGCAATATCAATAATGATGGAGCATTCCTACCTTTCACTTTCGTCGCTGGTAAC
>CAYSQZ010000109.1:0-14923 GCA_964433035.1 uncultured Pirellulaceae bacterium
CCATCCTTGGTAGCGTGGCGAGCAGTCGCCTTTGGCTCCGAGACTGTGATTATTTCAAACGCTTGGAACGTCAAAATTTAATGGTTTGCTTCTATTGTGTGCAAACTGAAATCCGTTTCTAAGCAACTTTTCGAAACGGCACCACTTGCCGAGGGTGGAAATTGACGAACTCTCGCACTTGATAATTAGTCCGTCGACCACTCGAGTAGTAGATTCTGGCGCAAACTTCACCAATCAATCCAAGACTAAAAAATTGAACGCTTAGGATCGTCGAAAGAATTCCAAGCAACAAGAACGGGTTGCCAGTCAAATCGACACCACCCAATAACTTCATTGCTCCCGCCGCAAACAAGGAACAGATCCCCATCCCGCCCATCCAAAGACCGAACTTTCCGAAAAGCTTCATCGGGCTGGCGAAGTACTTGATCATGTACTTTACAGTGATCAAATCCAGAATGACGCGAGTGGTTCGTCCGATTCCATACTTGGTTTCGCCGTACTGTCGAGCACGATGGTTGGTGACGACTTCAATGCTCCTGGCTCCCAGCTGGTGGGCAAGAATTGGAATGAAACGATGCATTTCTCCGTAAAGTTCAATCTGCTGAGCGACCTCGCTGCGAATAGCTTTGAGCGTGCAACCAAGATCGTGAATCGGGAAGTTCGTCACCCTTGAAATGATCCAGTTGGCAATGCGCGAAGGAATCTTACGGCTGAGTAAGTTGTCACGACGTTGCTTTCGCCAGCCGTGAACCAAGTCGTAACCTTCATCCAGCTTTTCAAGCATCATCGGTATGTCGCGCGGATCATTTTGAAGATCCCCATCAATCGTGACCAGATATTCGCCATTGGCGTTCTGGATTCCGGCTTGCAACGCCGCGGTTTGACCGTAGTTGCGACGGAAAAGCACCAGCTTTACTTTGGGATCGCTGGCCGCAATAGCTTGCAATGCTTTTGCGGTTCCGTCCCGGCTACCATCGTCGACAAACAAGAGTTCGAAGGGTCGATTTTGAGGTTCAAGAACATCAACCAACTCCTGATACATCAGGTCCACGTTCTCAACCTCGTTGAAAAACGGAACGACAACCGAGACCAGCTTTTGATGTTTGGGGGGCTTGGTATTAGACATGGCAATTCTCCAGACGTGGCTCACGAATTAACGAAGTCCAAGATGGTCTAGTGGTCCTTCAATCCTGAAATGAATAGCAAAACGGGTGCCATGCTTACGCTTGCGTGAGCATGCTTACGCGAGCGTAAACATGGCCCCGTCAATTCAGATCTGACAAACCACTAGTCACTGTTTGGATAAATCCATTCGGACTGAGCGGCAAGGCGCTAGCCGCTGGTAAACAGCACACCGAACCGGCTAGTGCCTTGCCGCTCACATTGAAAAACAGTTCCCAGTCCGCTTGGTTTCCACTTGGTTGCCGAGCATACGTTATTCTCGATTGAGTGCTCAATGCGTTTGTCTGAAAAAATGACGCTAGCGTAGAAGGAGCTTTCCCCGGTTGGGATTCGCTAGAATTCCCACTCTTCTAGCTCAAAATCACGTCTGCGAAGTTCAACCTGCTGGCCGCGTAACATCGGGCCAACGCTCTGGGCCGATAAATGGCCAACCAAAAGTGAAATCGACTTGTTTGGAACTGAAATTTTCCGTAATTACAAGCCTTGATTTATCTAAAGCAGGAGCCAATATGCACTTCCCAACCATTCCAAGACTTTTGATCGTTCTGTTTTCGATTGTTGTTTTTGTTTCCATCGCGTTCGAAAGCCCACTTGCCGCACAATCGGACACCAAAGGCGTCCCGGCAGTTCAAGCCGTTGCTTCAAACCAGAAGCTTGGCTTCCGCGTGACTCAATGGAAGACTATCCACACCAGCTCACAAGAGGAAGCTCAAAAGGAACTCGATACACTGAAACGGATTGGATGCCAGGCCGTTAGCGAAAGCCACGGGGACCATATCGATGTTCGATACATCTGCCCCGATTGGAAATCAATCAAGCTGTCCTCCAACCAACTGGTCAGCCAATGGGCAACCTGGTGTCAGGCTAAAGGCATGGAAACGGTTGTCATGCAGCCGCCAGAATCAACACAACTTCCCACGGTGCATTTCCGCTTAACCAAGCCTCGAACGATTCACCTTCACAATCAAGTCGAAGGCAAGCAAATCATCAATACGCTTGAGTTGGTCGGTTGCAGTGTAACAACCAGCAATCATGGCGATCACCTCGACGCAACTTTCAGCTGCCCTGAGTGGCTGACAATTGAGCTTCCCAGCGAGGATGCCGCACACTCTTGGCAAAAATGGTTTCAAGATAGCGGGTTCGAAACTCAGCACGAGCACGTCCATCAGTAGAAGACGCTGAGCTTGAGAAAGAACAGCGAACGTCGCATTGATCGCAACGCTGGGTCCGGGAACCAAGCTGTCTGACAATTTCACAATGGCCTGAGCGGCAAGGCTCTAGCCGCCGGTAAACGCAACGAACCCCCGGCGGCTGGCGCCTTGCCGCTCACATTTACAAAACAGGGCTTCGGCAGGTTTTAATCATGTCAGTTCATTCGGGCTCAAAAACAAATGCGATGACGTCGAGTACGAGTCGACCATTGCGTTTGCATTGTCGCCCCGATTTGACCTTTCAGCACCAAAGCTATCAGGGTCGCGACTATTGGGTGATTAAAGATCCGATCTCGCTAAAATACTATCGATTCGAAGAAGAAGAATACGCCCTGCTACAAATGCTGGACGGTTTATCGAGCCCGGATCAAATCAAACGCAGGTTCGATTTTCGATTCGCTCCGCAAAAAATCACGATGCAAGAGCTCTACCAGTTCATTGGAATGCTCTATCGTAGTTCGCTGTTGGTCTCTGACTCGCCTGGACAAGGCGTTGAGTTGCAACGACGCGGTGAGAAGAATCGGAAAGCTGAGTTTCGGCAGTCACTGACCAATATTCTGGCGATTCGCTACAAAGGCTTTGACCCGGATAAAATGCTCGGGGCAATGAACAAATGGGTCGGCTGGTTTTTTACATGGCCGGCGTTTCTATGCGTCCTGTTGCTTGGCATCAGTGCGTTGGCGCTGATCATCACTCAGTTTGAGACATTTCAAAACAAGCTACCTTCCTTCGACGATTTTTTTGCGGCCAAGAATTGGATCTGGTTGGCGATCGTAATGGCGTTGACCAAAGTGCTCCACGAATTCGGGCACGGTCTGGCGTGTAAAAAATTTGGCGGTGAGTGTCACGAAATGGGTGTGATGCTGCTCGTGTTAACGCCCTGCCTGTACGTCAACGTCAGCGATTCATGGTTGCTCAACAGCAAATGGAAACGTGCATTTATCGCCGCTGCGGGAATGTACGTCGAATTAGTGCTGGCTTCGATCGCCGTTTTTGTCTGGTGGTTCAGTTCGCCGGGGATCGTTAACCAGCTTGCCCTGAATTTGATTTTTGTTTCGTCGGTCAGCACGATTCTGTTTAACGCCAACCCCTTGCTACGATATGACGGGTATTACATCCTCTCGGATTTACTTGAGATTCCCAACCTGCGATCCAAAGCAACATCGATTCTGCAACGGACCTTCGGTGAGCTAATCCTGGGAATCGAAGCCAAAGCCGATCCGTTCCTGCCAGCCAAAAGGCAATGGCTGTTTGGGCTCTACAGCGTTGCAGCGGCATCTTACCGTTGGCTGATTACGTTTTCGATTTTCTGGTTTGTTTACCAAGTCCTGGAACCATACGGTTTCAAAATCATCGGTCAGATGATCGCTTTGTCGGCGATCTATGGTCTGTTGGGTATGCCGTTGGTCAAGCTTTACAAGTTCTTTTCTATTCCCGGGAGGTTCGGTACCGTGAAACCAGTCCGCGCGACAATCTCAGCAGTCGTTTTCGCCCTGCTACTAGCTGCCATCCTACTGATCCCAATCCCTCACTACGTTTACTGTAGTTTCTTCGTACAAGGCAAGGACTCGCACAACGTTTATGTTGACGTACCGGGCACGCTTGAAGAAATTTATATCGAGCCCAATCGGTTAGTCGAACAAGGCAGCCCGATTCTCAGGCTTAGCAGCCAACAACTGCGGGTCCAATTGGCTGGGATGAAGTCTAACCTCGACGCGGCAAGTGTCCGTTTGGCGAGCGTCCAAAATGCATCTGGGCGGGACAAGCGAATGGCTCAAGGCGTCGAGGCAGCGACCGTTGCGTTCCAGGCGTCACAATCGGTTTATCAAAAACGGCAACTTGATCTGGACCGCTTGCTGGTGCGGGCTCCGGTAAGCGGCTTCTTTATTGCGGCACCGAGAATCGACGCGCCTAACGCCAACGATCCGAAACTCAGCGACTGGCATGGTAGCCCATTGGAACAGCGGAACCTGGGGGCTTATCTCAAAGAGAGTACTTTCGTGGGGCAGGTCGTTGATGACATGAGGCAGCTTGAAGCAGTCTTGGCGATCGATCAGTCCGACATCGAGTTTGTCAAACCCGCGCAACAGGTTGAGTTGTTGGTCCGACAAATCCCGCTCAGATTATTTGAGTCAGAAACCGAAACCATTTCACCGACCGAAATGAAGGCAACGCCAAAGTCGCTTTCGTCAAAATATGGCGGAGAGATAGTCACAACCACTGACCAAAACGGCGACGATATTCCGCAGAGTACCAAGTATCTTGTCACTGTGAACCTGGAAAACCCCGACGAGCTGATCCTTCCCGGCAGCAGCGGAAAAGCCAAGATTCGCACGGGCTCACAAACCGTCGGACAGCGAGTTTGGCGCTTAATCAGCCGAACCTTTCAGTTCGAACTATAGTCTCTATTTTAAGGTTTTCACCCGCTCCACAGCGGTGACATTCAAGCCATTTTTTCGAATTCGCCTGTTGATCGGGCGATTCAAATACCCGATAATTTAAGCCAGCATTAGCGGCCTGCTTTTTTGAATCAAGCAGGTCGTAATTTTTTTTGCAGATACGATTGCCGCAGAGGAGACTGACATGGTTGAGCGCGTCCCAATGACTCAGGAAGCTTACAATAAACGTAAGGCTCAAATTCATGAGATGGAAAACATTCAGATGCCTGCGATTGCCGAAGCGATCGCCGAAGCCCGCGCCGAAGGCGACCTGAAGGAGAACGCGGAGTATCACGCCCAGCGAGAGAAGCAGGGTTTGCTGCAGGCAAGAATCAACGAGTCTAAATCTCGTTTGTCCAGAGCCCAAATAGTTGATCCAAGTCAGATCCCCAAGGACGAGGTGGCGTTCGGCGCGACTGTTAAAGTCATGGATCTCGATTTAGACGACGAAGAAATTATCACTCTCGTCGGTGACGGTGATGAAGACTACGACGCAGGTAAGTATCTGATCACCAGCCCGATCGGTCGCGGCTTGCTTGGAAAGAAAAAAGGCGAGAAGGTCAAGATCCCGGTTCCCAAAGGTAACATCAATTTTGAAATCCTTGAGATTACCTACGAGGACATGTAAGAAGAGTCTGTTCCTAACACTTCTACGCTGAAGAGCCGGATGACGTGAATCAACTTCGTCTCGGGATAAGGATTTCAGACCTTATCTAACCGAAGTCTCACGGAATCCGTTGAGCGACCTCAACTCGTTTCGCCATTTGCTGGCTCCGGGAGTGTGAGTGGGACTTGAAGAAGAAGTATTCGATTCCCGATTGGGGATATGCTTGCGAAATGGATTGCTGCTTGAATCCGGATTCGCTTGCGCTAACTGCTGATACAGCGGAAGGTACCGGTAGTAGACTTCAAGGTTAAGCGTCGCCATCGCGGTTGAATAAACTTCGCCTCCGTAACCTCCCCAAACACCATCAGGCGACCAGCTACCGGCATTGTTCCCCCGACGATTTTGAGTCTGGAGCAACGTCCGCTTCAACTCAGTGTTCCAGTTCTCCCAGTCAACCCCGCCAGCGTGATACATCGCCAGCGTACCGTAATACCAGTAGTAAAGGTTGATGTGATTTGGGGTCGGCCGTTCTTTTGAGATCCGGCGAGTGGCTTCGGCAACGGTCGTTTGAGGGACGCTCTTCTGCAAAAAATATCGGCACAACAATGCTTCGGCCGTCATGGTCGTACTTGGCCCCTGGTTGGGCTTGTAAGAAGCTAAACCACCGCCAACACCACTAGTGCACGATTCCAGGAACCGCTCCATCCCCTCATACGTAGAATTGGGAACCGTGGCTCCACCGAGTTTGGCGCTGTGCAAAGCGAGGACTTGCCAGCCAAACTGACTCATGTCACCCTTGTCCCCGGGCTGATATCGCCAACCTCCATCGGTTCGATTTTGTGACCTGACAGTATATTCTACGCCTCGCTGAACGGCTTTATAAAGACGTTTGTCACCCGTCATCGCCAGAGCTTCGCTCAGCGCCAACAACGACATACTGTGACAATACATGCGGGCAAACATTTTGGCGTTACCCGAAAGGTCACCATTTGATTTTTGTGATCGGACGAGAAACTCAAGCCCCTTTTGGACCTCCGTTTGATATGGACCTTCAAGATGCGAATGCCCACCAGCCAAAAACGAAAGCGTCGCCAACGCAGTGATGCCGCAATCGGCTTGGGCCCCTGCTCCGTCACGGTCATGGCCAAACACCTGATCTTCACGACCGGCGCCAGATTTTCGAGAGCTCCAGCTGCCATCTTCTTCTTGCGAGCCCGCAAGCCACTGCAACGCCATCTCGACAGCTCGTTCCGTTTCCAACGAACCACCGCGCTGTTTAGCATTGGCAAGTCGGTTCTTGGCGTTTCGAAGCGAATATAGTCGGGGCATCGGCAGCCCATCGCCAATCCGCCGAGGACTCGATAGAACTTTTAAACGATTCGATGAATACGAATTGTCCAGTGGCTTCCCGCCAGCGAATTTGGGTTCTGGTGCTGCGGCTGGCGGCTGCTCGGGAGCTTTGGGAAGCTCAGACTTTTCATTAACCAAGTCACTGACGAAAGGCGTTTTCTCGACCGAAGGCTCCAGCGCATCACGTCCTTCGCCCAAATTACGCTCGGCAAAGTCGTTTGAAATTTCCGTTCGAGCCATCTCAGGTTCAGGCTCAAACACTGGGAAGTCAATCTCAGGAGCTTCCTCACCTCGACGAGCGACTTCGATCTCTTGCGGCTCCAGATCAGGAGTCGACATGGGAAGCTCCTGCTCAATCTGCTCTGGAGCATCGGCCAACTGCGGCGATTGGATTTCCTGGCGAGGAAGCTTGTCCAACTCAGCGGGTAAGGCTTCGTTTTCGGGTCTTTCGACAGAACGATCAACGACTTTTTCAATCACAATCTCCGAATCGATCGCCGGCCGTTCGAGATTTTCCACTGAGGGTAGCGGTTGTTGATTAACGAACTGATCCCACGATTTCTCGCTGGCCTCAAAGCTATCCTCGCCACGCAGTGATTTCCCGACGTCCTTGACAATGTTGACTCGCATCGGTGTGTCTTGTTTTTTTTCAACCACCGGCGTCTGGACCATCATCCGGGTTCCGTAGGCATAGCCCATCAGAAGAATGTGGGCCGCGAACGAGAGGATGACACATTTCCAGACCGGACGCGAATGCCCCCATCGCGTCAAAGCCAGCACCAAAAGCGAAATTGCAATGATGCCCGAACCGACCAGCAACATCAGTTGCAAGTTGGTCGATGAAAATAAATTGACAAACCAAGTTCCCAGGCCCATGGGTCAGGCTCCATTGTTTGCGACCAGGAAGCGTCGCGGATGTGATCGTGTGTCGGCGCGGGATGCACCGTTTAAGGGTTGGTAGTTATTGATAATTTGTTGATGAACTCACCGGTTAGCGAAACTGGACTTCACGAACGGAAATATTGAGATCGGATATGCTCGCCTTGTTGCACGTCGCCATGACTTCGGCGACTCGCTGATGATATGTCTCGGCGTCGCCGCGAATGACTACACCGAGTTTGCTGTACTGTTCCCGCGCGGTTGAAAGCTCGTATTCAAGTTGTTCCAAAGAAACCATTTTCTGATCGAGTGAAATTTGTCCATCTTTGTAAACGTTGATCACTCGCTTGCGCGGGGCCGAGGTCAACGCCGAAGCATTAGTGACCGTTGGAACCTGCAGACTGATGTCTCGCTCGTTTTGAAGCTTGCCAAAGCGCGTGCTTACCATGAAAAAGATGATCAGAAGAAACACGATATCGATCATCGGAGTGAGGTTAATCGACGTTTGGTCGTCTCGTTGAATTTTTAATGGCATCGGCTTGGTCCTCAGCGACGATTTTTAGTCTGGCAGGCGAGTGAAGTGCAGGTTGAGTTTTGGTCTAAAGCAAGGTGCTCGAAAATCGTGAACAGAGCAAAGCAAAGCCTACGACGATTTCGATTGTTAAGCTGCCTTTCGTGTCGAACGAGATTTAGTCTTCTTACCTGACAAACCTTCGGCGGAGATTAAATTGACGACCTTCATTCCCAGTTGATCAATTTCCATCACGTGCTTGTCCACTCGGCTTGAGAAGAACAGATAGGCGATCAAAGCCGGAATCGCAACGCTTAGTCCAGCCGCCGTCGTAATCAGCGCCTGGCTGATACCGGTCGCCGTTAAAGAAGCCTGATCAACTCCGGCGCCACTGGTGTTGGCAATCGAGTCGAACGCGTGAATCATTCCAAATACGGTTCCCAGCAGTCCGAGCAGCGGGCAAACCGTCGCCACGCCGTTAATCAAACGCAAATATTTCCGCAAACGATTTGAAGTCCGCTCGCCCTCATCCAGTACGGCTTGTTCGACTTCAACGGCTGGCTTACCCCACTTGGAGACACCGGCGCGAAATACGTCAGCCATGGCACTGCTATTTTTATCGCAAATTGCCACGGCGGCGTTCTGTGTCAGCTGGCCTTCGCGAAGCTGCTCAAGGAAACGCTTGGTGAAATGGCCGGGGATGATTCGGCCTTTTCGCAAGCTGATAAATCTTTCAAAAACAAAAACGACCAGAATGAATGAGCAGACGCCAATCGGGATCATTAACAATCCACCTCGGCGGATCAGGTCGGTCAGGCGGTGAGCGGTTGGAACCGCAGTCTCTGCAACGACGACGTTGCCCGTTGACTGGGCGAAAGCCGCTTCCGAATCCGCTGTTGCACCTGCTGTCAGGCTCTCTACACCTGGCGTCTCCAAAGGCGGTGCGATAGCCTCCGCGACGCGCGTTTGTTCAGGAACAGCGAAACCGTTGACAGGGAATTGGCCGTCGAAGCCTCCACCGAATTCACCCTGAGCCGATACAACTGCCGGAGCGGCAGCGAACAGGACTGCCCACACGATAGCCAACGCTGTTCTACGGAGATGCTGAGCAAGGCAAGCAGTGTTTATTTGAGCGAAATGGCGTTTCATCGTTATCTCTCTTAATCTCTGTCAGAGTGAAGCAGTATTTTGAGGTAGGTTTATCGTAGGAACGGTTTTAAAATTGGTCGCAAAATGTTTTATCTTCTCGTCTTCTCTTCCAAGCTCGCTTGGCGTGTAAGATTCTCGAGTCGGTCTTTGGCCACAGCGGCAAATTCACTCTCGGGAAACCCCTTGAGTAGCTGGTTGTAGAGTTTGATCGCGTGCAAATTATTGGTCAGGTGCTCTTGGCACTTACCCGCTTGCATCAACGCCGCGGCTCTCCAATGAGCGTAGGAAAACAGCGAATCGACTTTGTAATATGCGTTGATCGCGTCTTTGTAATTTTCCTGATGGAAGAACGTTTCGCCAATTCGCCACTGAGCCATGGCCGCAGTTTCAGTTGACCCTCCGGTCTTGGAATCAACCACCGCTTTATAGGCGGCACGGGCATCAGTCAGCTTGCCTTGGTCTTCGAGCCCGCGTCCGATGACGAAGTCGTACTCGTAGCTGGTGTCAAAACCGGGAAATTCTGACTTGGCACTGGCCGCAACCGAAGCGGCTTTGTCCCAGTCTCCGGAATTGCCGTAGCTTTGGGCAGCACGAAGCTTCACCCACGGTCGGAGACTTGCCTCAAGTTCAGTTTCTCGCTCACAAAGCTCGTCAAACACGACTAGGGCTTCGGCAAATTGCTTTTGACGGTAGAGTGATTCAGCCAACCAGTACTTTGACTTCACTTGCAGCGGTTTCGAATTGGTGCGCTGCGCCAACTCTTCCATTGAAGCGGATACGGTCGCCCAATTGTTGTCCGCTGCTGCAACCTGGCCTTGTAAAAATACGACCCGCGAGACAATCTCCGCTGGAGCCGACTCGGTAGCGATCAACTTGGCGATCAGAGGCTTGGCTTTGTCGTAGTTTTTGGCTTCGACGTGCCGTTTGGCGACTCGATAAGCCGCATCGGGCCAGTACTTACTTTCGGGGAACTCATCGACCAGCTGGTCAAAGCGTTCTTGCGACTCTGCCTTCTGACCAAGATCGTGGTGAAGCCAGCTAAGTTGGTAAACAGCCTCGTCAGCAAGCGGGTTGCCGCTAGGTAGTCCGAGATACTCTTCCAACATTACCACCGCTTCTTCAAAATTCGTTTTACCGCCGATCTTTTGAAGCGTGTAAGCGCGTCGCAGCTTGGCGACATTAGAGATTGATGTTTTTTCGAAACGCCGAACCACCAAACCGTACATCTGTGCAGCGTTTTTGAAATCCTTTTTGTCTTCCAAGTGCTTCGCTCGGGCCATCGCGGCTTCACCTGAAAACTTGCTGTCTGGAAATTCTTTGAGAAGTCGATCGAAGACTTCGTAAGCTTCGATCGAGTCTTTGGATTCCAACTTGATCCAAGCCAGCCCCGACAGGCCTCGGGCAATCGTATCCTGCGGATTGCCCGGTCGCGACATCAGCTCATACAGTTGCTCGGCAATCCGAAATTTTTTCTCCTGATACGCTCGCTCGGCGAGGAACTGAGCTGTTTTGAGTGTAATCGTTTCCTTTTCATGATGGTAAACCAGATCATCAAACGCCGATTTGGCATCTTCCCATTGATGCGTTTCGGCTAGGCAAACAGCCAACTCGGATCGAGCCCGCATGGCCTGTGCACCATTGGCATCTAGCTTGAGATAGCTTCGGTAGTTGACGATCGCCGGCTCATACTTCTCCAAACCAAACCTGGCCGTGGCTCGCGAAATCTGAACCAGAGGTTTCAGTTCTTCGGAAGGATCAAGCGTTTCAATCTTGTCGAGCGCTGATTCGGCTTCCTTGAATTCGCCAAGCCCCAAGTGACCGACGCTTTTGAGGTAATACCAGTTGGCTCGCTCCGAATCAGGGATGTTTTGAACCGTCTTTGTTTTCTCGATCAACTCATCGAATGTCTCGATAGTTTGGAGGTAACGTTTGGCTTCATAATACTCACGGCCCTCGGTTTCCAGCAGGCGAAAGAGCAGCGAACTGTCCTCGCTATTCTCTGGGAGCTTGCTGACCAACTCGCGGGCTTTGGCGGTATCACCGTTTGCCTGATGGATGTCGATCTCAAGCCGAAGTGCTTGCTCGGCCAGTTGGTTTTGCGGATACTTCTTGCGAAGCTTCCATAGCCATCTTAACGTGAGCGCTTCCTGGCCAAGCTTATTCGCCGTCACAGCTCCGTCAAATAATATTGCGGTAGCAAGTTTCTCAGTCGTTTCCTGGTCGGCAATCGATTTGATCAGCTCGAGGGCTTTTTCATGTTCTTCGATAACGTTGAAGGTGCGGGCGAGCCAATAAGTGGCTTCGATTTGTGTGGGTTTGGATTTGCAATGACCGATCGCTGAGGTAAAGAACTTTTCGGCTTCCTCGTAGTTGGCCCTGTCGAACAGGTTGATGCCGAGTTGCAATTCGGCTTGCCCCATTACATTGGGATCGTCTTGGGCGATCAGAAACTCGTAGAAGCGATTGGCTTCGTCATGAAGTCCCTGACTTTGCAGCGACTTAGCCAGTCCCAGGCGGCAGCTATTTGACATTTGGCTGCGTGGGTATCGTTCCAACGCGGCTTCGAATGCTCGCTGAGCCAGTTGGGGCTCGTCGCGTTTGTATCGCATTTCCCCAAGATAAGGTAAGGCAAATTCATTGAGCTCATGTTCTTTGTGTTTGGCAACAAATTCCTCGAGCAATCTCAGGGCAACGTCTTCCCGCCCGGTTCGATAAGCCGTTTCGCCCATCCGGAAGGTCGCCCGGTCGGCGAATTTATGATTCGGGTTTTCCTTCAGAAACTTCTGAAATCCAAAGTAGGCTTCGGTGTATCTGCGCTGCTGGATCAAAACTTCTGGCAGGTAGAACTCGGAGAGGGTGGCTTGTTTGGTGCCAGGATACTGTTCAATTACTTTTCGAAAACCGGGCTCAGATTGTTTCCACTGTGATCGCGAATAGAAGCCTGCGGCCAGCCCGTAGTCTTCCTCAATTCGAGACGAATCCTGCGCAGCAATGCTCCCGGAAAGCACGATTACGATTGTCGCCCAAAAAGCGATCAGTCGAACGGCGTTCGAAATTTTTGAACAAGTTTCCATGCGTTTCTATTGCTGGACTGGTGATCGATTGTTTGCGTGGCGGCGAGTTCTTGACCCAACGCGCAACGCGACACGACCGTTGCGACTGGCACGACCGTCAAAGTTTCTATCGACGTGCGATATCTCGGGACTCGAACGGATATCACTGCTAGCAGTCGCAAGCAGATTGGAATCTTGTGGAACTGTTCGGGTCGAACAAGCTGGGTAAGATGAGAGAGGAAGATCGCTTTCCAATGAAGACTTGGAAGGAAGACAGGAGAGTGGCCTAGCTACTCAAACTGAGCGTCTTCAGAGGATGAACCGGCAAATGACTTCGCCCTCGCTGACGCGTCGGGTTACCAATAAAATCACAGCCTCGGAGCCAAAGGCGACTGCGCCAAAGTAGCTAACGCGGCGAACTAGAAGCCATCAGTTGCCAGATCCTTTTGAGCTGTGAAGCATCGGCCGGGACAACGCTGTCTTCGCTAAAAAGACTCCGTCCATGCAAGTCAGCTAGTTGCCGAGCCTCAGCGGCAAGCTCTTCGTTGACTGCCGAGAGTTGCCGTGCAAACTCATGAGGCGTAACGTCTTGATCGCGTGGCTGTTGGTAGCCTCGCGCCCAGGCCTCCAGTGCTTGAAACGTATATTGGATCGTTTGGGCTGGCTTCCACTTCGCCGCCATCCCGCTGGCAAAAGGTTCTCGGAACGTCTCAAACCCCGGCAGCGGTTTCTCCAGTTTTTTCTCCTTGGCAACTGGCTTCTCTTTTTCATCAGCTTCTCTGGAGCCGAACAGTTCGTTCCAAAACTTCGCCAATTCGTCACGAAACAGCCACAACGCAAACAATAGCGCGACCAAGCCGACCCCGTAGACGAGAAACTTGATAATTGCACTCAGAGATTTGCCGATCGAAGAAACTGCTCCGGAGGGTTTGGGAGCTGGAGCCGGTTTTCGGTTGCCTCGATTGTTGGCCTGATTCTGCTTGGGTGGAGGATTGTTGGCCTGCTCCTGGCGTCGCTCCTGATTTGCTTTCTTGTCCTGCTGACGGTTTTGCTCAGGTGCCTTTTTCGCCTCGTTTTTTGATTTGGCACGCTGCGGCTTTTTTCCTGGCTCGTTGTTTGGGTTCTTGGCTGCGTCTTTCTTGTCACCACTGCGTTGATCGGCCTTATTTTTCGAAGGTGACTTGTCTGACGAATTGTCTCTCGATTTAGAATCGCCTTTTTGATTCTTGCCATTTTGATTCTTGCCGCTCTGAGACTTTCCAGACTTACCTTTGCCTCGCGAACTGTCCTTACCTTTGGATTTTGATTTACCGTCTCCCGATTGCTTACCGTCTTTCCCATTTCCTTTGGCCTCGCCTTTGTCGCCGTCGCGTTTGGGCCCATCCTTAGCCTGATTGTCAACTTTTTCGTTGTTTGGGTTCTCGCCCTTTTTCTGACCGTCTTTACCAACGGCATGCTTACTGGTCGCTTTAACGTTGGTGGTTAAAAAAGCCAACGCATTTTCAAGTCCGTTGGAAATGCTTGGGCTCGGCAGTGCCAACATGACGAGCATGACCCCAAGCGCGAACAGCGTACCGACAACGATCCAGGTTCGCGACACAATCCCGGGCAGCTCGGCACCACGTTTGTTCACGTAACGCTCCAGTCCAAGCAAACTGGTCAGCATCAGCAGACCGAGGCCCGATCCCAGATAAACAGCAAAGAGAAAAAAGATCCAGCGATACCCCCAACCGGCGCTAGGCTGTGCGAACCATTGTCCAAATCCAAAAATTGGAAACGCTGCGATCGCGAAATAAAACACCCACAAACCCGGGGTGTTCTTGGTTGATGAATTGGCGAACAAAGCGAACAGCAATCTGCGTCCTGGCGAAGGCGATTTGGCTGGCTCGTCGACGGGCTTTTGTTTTGTTTGTTTCCTTTGTTTTCGCGAAATCTTTCGCTTGATCAATTCCGTCAATCCAATCGAAGACACATCGCGGCTTTGATCGATCATGGTGCAATCCCACGTCAATCGATTGGCGCACCACATCACAATCGTAATAAAGCAAATCACGACCAGAGGTTCAAGAAACGCAAAGTTTCCATACTCGAAGTCCACCAGTCTTAGCGTAACGATGAACGTCGCCAACGCGAGCATTGAGCCAAACATGAGCGCTCGCTCGATTCCGGCTTCGATTGAAATCCGGCTGACCAGCACAGAAGCGATGGTGAACAGTCCAAGCACCCATCCCAAGCGGGCTGAATGCGGGCCGCGGTAAAAGATTTCGATTAGAAAGAACACCAACGCGCCGATCATCGCGATGATCAGAATCGGCCCAACGACTTCCATTAACACTCGGTTAAAGGTCTTGTCCAAAAACGTTTCACGTTTCCTGCGGCCCAGTTTCGAGTTGTCAGTAGAAGCACTCATTCCAAATCCGCGAGAACTCGTTCCAAGTCTAGTGGTCCTTCAATCCTGAAATGAATAGCAAAACGGGTGCCATGCTTCAACGGGTGCCATGCTTCACGCTTGCGTGAGCATGCTTACGCGAGCGTAAACATGG
>CAYSQZ010000110.1:0-14746 GCA_964433035.1 uncultured Pirellulaceae bacterium
CCGGGTAAGTTGAGGTGTTTGAGGAGTTTCCAAGCGTAAATCGCTAGCAAGCTTCTGGCCAAATCGGCCTAGGTCAGGCAATTCTGATGCACTATTTTTGTATCTGACTCGAATGCCTCAATCGAATTTTCGAATTCTATAAGATTGCTGAACAACTCACCCAATGAGTTCGTACTCTGAGTTTCAACATTGACTTATGCTTGTTGAGAATTGCTCGAAGGATCGGGCGAATTAAGAAAGCAAGACTTGCTCTCCAGGGAAGGAAGCAAAATGCCTTATCCAGTTCGATTGACGTCGTCACGACGGCGGTTCATTACATCACGACTTGCAGCGTTGCCGATCACGATCGTCTGTTTGATCTTTCTAGTAGGAGCGCTTCCAGAGATAGCAACCGCTCAGCTTCCTCAGGGCTTTCACCCAGGCTCGGGGCTCAACGCCATCAAGAACTTCGGTCGCTCAATCCAAGCCCGCGCGGGGTTCAATTCCGCTGGGGCGATTGAAACCGAAAACTTTGTTGTTCACGCCCAGGACGAACAGATGGCCCGCAAAGTCAGTCGAGAAGCCGAGCGTTTCCGAAAAGAACTTGCCGTTCAATGGCTGGGGCATGAGCTACCGACATGGCGTCAGAAGTGTCCTATCTCCGTTAAGATCGCCAACAATGCTGGAGGTGAGACCAGTTTCGCATTTATCACAAACAATAACGGCCCCGGCCAGCCGATCGACTGGAGCATGAAAATCTACGGACCGCCGGATCGGGTGCTTGATGCCGTGCTGCCCCACGAAGTAACTCACACCATTTTTGCAACACACTTCGGACGTCCACTACCTCGCTGGGCCGATGAAGGGGCTTGTACCACGGTCGAGCATGAAATTGAGCGTCGAAAGAACCATCGAATGTTGCTGGATTTTTTGACTTCTCAACCGTCACGCGGTATCCCCTTCAACCACATGTTTACAATGCGCAACTATCCGCATGACATCCTTCCACTTTACGCTCAAGGTTACAGCGTGGCACGATTCCTGATCGCCAAACGCGGTCGACGGCACTTCGTCGATTACATTGGCCAAGGTCTGAAAAATGAAGGTCATGGGCACATCCTTCGAGCGTGGGACCGAGCAACTCAGGAGTTCTACGACTACAAAGATCTTTCGGAGCTTCAAATCGACTGGCTGGCTTGGGTGAAAAACGGAAGCGACGACAGCCAGCTGGCCCAGTCGCCCGATGTCGGTCAACTTGCCAATTCCGATTCCCCAACTCAACGCAGCATCTACCAGCAATCCGTTAAACAAGATCCCGACGTTGTCGCTGCGTCGTTTGTTGAGCTAGGCTCAAACGATTCAATTTCAGCTTCGTCTTCGGGATGGTCTGGGAGAAACGACGGGGAGCATGACGTGCAAGGGCCAGTTCGGACAGCTGAACTTGCAAGCTCCGCAAAAGACCTGCCTACTGACCAGCAAGGCCCTGTATTTAGAGCCCCTCAAAATAATCCTGCCCGTGGCAGCTGGTACATTCAAGAGATGAATCGAAATAGCAACGAAGCTCAAACCAGAAAATCTCCTGCCTATTCGTCCGCGTACAACTCCAGAGTCGCATCGAGGCCAGACCAGGTAACAAGTCGGCTACAAAAAGTCCCGCCGGTCAATGCTTCGTTGAAACCTTCAGAACGCGACTCGCGATTACCGCCGACCTGGACCAGTCCCCCGGCAACATTGTGGCGGTAAGCAAATGGGATTGCTGGATTGGATTTTTAAAAAGAAGAATTTTAAACGAGCCGAAGACACATTCGCACTGACACGCGAGATTCTCTGGGACGGACTCAAACAGCGGATTACGCTGGCTCAAACTCAGGAACGAGCGACTTGGCTAATCGTACATTTCACAGACACGTTTTCGGAGCTTCAAGAACGGCTTGAGCAATGGGAGGTCGACTATGAAATTGTCTCGACGCAACTCAGTGCCAGCCAATTTGAACGCCACCTTCCGATGGGTGACGAAAACTCGTCCCCCCGGCTAAAGCTCATTCTGGCAGATTTGATTCCTGAGCCGACCAGCCATCCTGCTTCGTTACCAAGCGAACCTACAGATCAACTTGCCCTCATCGTGCTGGAGCGACATCCGCTGATCGAGCATGATGATCGGCTTGAATCGTTCGCCAGAACACTGCCTTGCAAAGTCGAGTTCGGATATCTTTTATCGTTTGATGACGCCGTGATTAAAATATCGCTTGACGATCAAGTCATAGAGCTTCTGAAGCAACTTGGGCTCGGTGACGAGCTAATCTCAAGCAACATGGTCGCCCGGCGACTGGAGACAGTTCTGAGACGACTCTCGAGCGGCTTTACAGGCGACACACGCTGCGATTCAGCGGCCCAGTGGTTGGAGATCAACTCACTTTAGTTACCGTCGATATATTGTTTCCTTGACCTATGGCTCCCTGGCCGTGTTGCTAAGTGGCAGCATTGTTGGGACAAGGCAATCAATGGTGGCAATGGATTTCGAGCTCAACAATGAAATCCTGTTGAGTCATTGCCAGGTAGTTCATGCTGCCGTCCGGTTTCAAACGACGCTCGGGTAGTCTCATCGAACCATTTGCTCGCTTTGCTGGATCGCGCGGCTAACGATCTCGGAATCTGACAAACCGGCCATCATGATTTTGGGCATTTTGCCGCGAGGCATGTTGAGTGTGGACTTGGTGTAAAATTTATCGTAGTAACCCAGCACCAATTCAATCGCACTTCGAATGTCGCCCGACTCGATCGCGACCCTGGCGGCGTCGGCATGCTGACCCCCCAAACGTTTGCGAATCCGCTCGACCGCACTGCTTAACTCGTTGGGCTGAAGGTCGCCGTAGTCTTCAAGAAGATTTTGGACTCGGTTCTCAGTTGTCGTCTCAAATTCGATTCCCGGCGAGTGTCGCAAGCGTTGATAGAGCGGAGTTGGCACCACAACCGAGCCAACGTTGTGCCCTTCGTCTTCGATCCAGATAGTCTTCTCAGGATCAAACGACGATAGTTTGGCAAACAAAAGGTTGCCAAAATGCTCAGTTGACGGTTGTGACTGTTGCCCGATGCCTCCGAAGGCCGAACCACGATGATTGGCAATCCCTTCAAGATCAAGGACCTGTTCACCAGCCGCTTGAAGCATCTTGAGCACTCGCGTCTTTCCTGCCCCCGTCAATCCACTGACAACCCGCAACTGCCAATCTCGCTCGAAAAACTGATTGACGTGAGTTCGAAACGACTTGTAACCGCCCTCGAGTACAACCGGTTTCATGCCGGCCGTTGCCAGTAACCAACCCACGGATTGGCTTCTCATTCCACCTCGCCAACAGTGGAGCAAGACGTCTTTCTTTCCTTCGGTGGCCTGGGTCGCTTGAATCACCAGCTCGGCCATTTTTTGCCCAGCGAACTTCAGCCCTCGCAAGACTGCGGCATCGCGACCAGAATTTTTGTATAGCGTTCCAACTTCGGCTCGTTCGTCGTCGTCGAACAACGGCAAATTTACCGAGCCGGGAATATGCCCCTGAGCAAACTCGCCGGGAGAACGAACGTCCAGCACAACTCGCTCTTGGGCAACTTGCAAAAATTGCGGAGTTTGAATTGATTGTGCCAACATTGTTTCCATGACATTAGTTGACCCGCAAACACCAGTTTCATCAACTGCCCAACTGTCGTTGAAGCTCGCCAACCATTGGCGATGCAACGAGATCAGATTAAACTTGGAACCAGAAAATCGGATAGACCTACGTCAACGCCTGTAAACTTCACGCCGCGGATCTTCAAGAGAAAACGGACCGGTCGACGCTACGCATAGATTTGAAGCCCCCTACAACCCGGATCTGGATTGCCTGAATTTTTAACATTTCAAGGATTATTACACTGGCTCCTATTTGCTCTGGCCGGTGTGACAGCTGGCGTCATTAACACCTTGGCCGGCTCAGGGTCATTGATAACGCTCCCGATCTTCATGTTCCTGTGTGGGCTTCCGGCTAACGTAGCCAATGGGACCAACCGAGTCGCTGTTATCTTTCAAAGCGGAATCGGGCTGCGCGGTTTTCAAAAATCGGGCCAAGTTAATTACGCTGACTCTGGCTGGATTGTCGTTCCGGCCATTTTTGGTGCGTTGCTCGGGGCTTGGCTGGCTTCTGAAATGAGCGCCCGGCAAATGACTAATGTGATTGGTGGCCTGATGGTGATGATGTTGATCGTACTGACGATCAACCCAAAACGTTGGCTTCGCGAATCCGATCCCTCAACCAGAAACAACAAAAGCCTTTCATCGTTGGTGGCTTACTTTGTGATCGGAATCTACGGCGGCTTCATTCAAGCCGGAGTCGGCATTTTTCTTTTGATCGCTTTGGTGATGGTCAGTAAATACAGTCTGAAAGAAGCCAATGGAGTCAAACTGTTGGTTGTCCTTGGTTTTGCCATTCCAACGCTGATCGTGTTTGTGCTCAACCATCAAGTCCATTTTGGCTACGGATTGGCGATGGCGGTATTCCAATCAATTGGAGCCATCGTCGGCGTGCGATTCGCAACCCGCGTACCCAACGCTAACGTCTGGATCCACCGTTTATTGATCGTGATTTTGATCACTGCAGCCACGAAGATCTTCTTCTTTTAAGGGCTGCCGCTGGCTTCAACGTCCAACATCGCAAAACCGAAATCCGACTACTGCTTGGCGACACAATCGGCTAGAGCGGCTGCCAATTCCGGGAACTCGAAACTGAAGTCCTCGTCAATCAACCTTTGCGGAATCACGTAACGACCATAGAGCCCCAGTTCGGGATCGGTTTTGAAAATCAAAGGTGCCCCCAAACGCACCATCCACTCGTACGCTGGTATCCCGATCGGCATTTTAACCGCACGACGAAGTTCGCGCATGAACTCGATTTGTGAAACAGGATTGGGCGCTGAAACGATATAGACACCATTGGCGGAGCTTTCAGTCAACGCATGTTCGACAAAACGATTGAAATCGAGTTCGTGAATCCAACTCATGCCCTGCGTCCCTTTTCCGACGCGACCTCCCAGACCAATTCGTGCCAACCAGCCGAGTTTGTCCAACGCTCCACTCCCGGCACCGCGATCGCGGCCGACCACGAAACTGGTTCGCATCACTACACCGCGTTGAGTCGGAAGACAACTGGCAGCAAAAGCTTCTTCCCATGCCTGAGCAACCGTCGGAGCCAAGCCGACGCCAAAGGGCGAATCCTCAGAGCAAACCGCCGTCGGAGGATCGCCATAGATGTGCGCCGTACTCATCTGGACCCAAACTGGAGGAGGATTTTCAACTAGCCTCAGAGCAGCTCCAAGCACTTTGGTTGACTCAACGCGAGACCTGAGAATCTCGTCTTGATGATCAGGAGTCTTAATGCAATCTACAGTGCGTCCGGCAAAATTAACCAGTCCGTCGGCGCCTCCAAGATGCTCACACCACGGACCAGTTGTTCTCCCGTCCCAGATGCAGTGATCCCAGGGGCCGGTAACTTTGAGTTTGCTTCGCGACAAAATCGTGACTTTGGCCCCGGCCGAAGCCAGATGAGTCGCCAATGAGATTCCCAGGAATCCGCTACCGCCCGCAATTACAATCTTCTGGTCTTTGACCAAGCTCATCCGAACTCACTTTTTTTGCCTGTCGCGTCTTCAGCCTGTTTAATACCTACCGCAATCTGAAAATGCTTGTAACATACTTTACGGTAATCGTATCAACCGAAATTACGAAACAAAATCAATGAACACCGAGAATCCCTACTCAGCTACCAGCCAAAGCCAGTATGTTAGTCCCGATGGAAATGGCAAATTTGTACCTCAAGTCCGAATCGTTGCGATACTGATGATCGTGCAAGCCGTTTTGGAGATCTTGTTTGGTGCCTACTACATCGTGATGGGGTTTATGATGCCAGCCATGATGGCCCAGCAGCAACCACAACTGCCGGCTGAACAACTCGAAGTGTTCAACACCTACTTTTTCGGTTTCTTCTTTGTCGCCGGCGGACTCATTATCGCGATGGCAGGATTGCGTTTGGTCGCGGGGATTCTGGGCGTGACCTACCGCGGACGGATACTAGGCATCATCTCGCACATTGGCGGATTCCTGATGGTCGCGACCTGCTATTGCTTTCCGACGGCCATTGCCCTGGGAGTATACGGCTGCATCGTCTACTTCAACGCAGATGTCGCCAAGGCATTCCAGTTAAGAAGCCAGGGATATACAAGCGAACAGGTTCTGGAGCATTTCAAGAGTTAGGCCCGCATAATCGCTGCTTTGGCATTTCGCGGTGTCTTGAGTTGAGAAATCAAGCGAACTCAATCACCGCTTTCAAACAACCGTCTTTCCGATTTGAAAAAACATCATAAGCCTCAACGCAATCTTCAACCGCGAACCGACGCGAGACAAAGTGATCCAGCTTGAACGCTCCGTCGGCAACCAAGCCTGTTAATTTGTCCATGTATGTTCTGGCTGAACAGCGTCCCGTTTTGTAAGTCAGGTTTTTGTCAAACGCGTCGACCGGACTAAAACTGAAATTTGGTGTGCAATGACAGCCAACCACCGACATGATCCCTCCGGGCCTGAGGACTTCGAACGCGATTTTTTGTGCTGCCGGCAAACCGACCAGTTCCATAACCGCATCGGCTCCCCGGCCAGAGGATTTGGCTCGAATCTCGGCGACTGCAGCAGAGTCAGAGTCGGCATCCAAGGCGATTGCCCCAAGTGATTCTGCTTCCTTTCGCCTTGCGGCAACCGGGTCAAGCGCAAAAATGTTTTCAGCACCCAGATGCTTTGCCGCCATGATGCAAAGCAATCCAACGGTTCCGCAACCAACAACCACATAGGTCCCACCCTCTTTGATTTCCGCCATCTCCGCACAGTAGTAACCTGTGCTGAAATTGTCGCCTAGCAATAGAGCGCTCGCATCAGAAACCGAATCGGGAACCTTTTTTAAGGTGCCGTCGGCAAGCGGAACACGTACGTACTCTGACTGGCCACCATTGAGCCCCTCGCCATTCTCAACCCACCCAAACAACTGCCCCGAAGTGCAGCGCGCCGTCAAACCCGAATTGCAATAAAAGCAATCGCCGCAGTTGGTCGTAAATGGAGCATAAACACGATCGCCTACGTCGAGCTTCGAAACTGAATCTCCTTTTTCCACAACAGTTCCGACCAGTTCGTGGCCCATGACCGTATCAACATCGATTCCTTTCTCTCGTCCGTAGTAGACGTGCAAATCTGACCCGCAAAGACCAGCCATACTCACTTTGACGATCGCCTCATGCGGTTGCTCAATCACTGGGTCGCCCAGATTCTTGAACGCGACTTGCTTCACGTCTTGAAAACAAACGGCTTTCATTGGGGACTTTCTATCAGCGCTTACGTGGGATTTTAGGCAGAATATACTCTAGTTTCCTAAGTCTGATTGGAAAAGCCTGAGTATTTTCAAACGTGTTAACCTGGCTTCCACGCGATTTCGCTTTGAGATTGTCTACCAGCGCAGCCTGCAAATATGAAGAAAGCTTTGTCGTTGCAGCTACAATAAATGTGCGTTGGATTCGAATAGGTAATGGAAATAGAAGGTGATGGAAATTGAAATTTGCCTGAACGATTGTTCTGGATGGGCGCTGGCGAGACGGTTGTTACTATGCCAAAAACCTTTCTTGGTCTATGTTGTTTTAGCTGGCGAACAATTCTAGTGCCCCAATGCAAACCAACGAACACGAGAAATTGAGTGAACACGAGTATCAAAAACCAGGTCGCTATTGTCACCGGTTCCGCAAAAGGAATCGGAGCTGCAATCGCCAATCGCTTTGGAAGCGAAGGCGCGAATGTTGTTGTTGCGGATGTCAACGTTGAAGGCGCGAAATCTACTGCCGACGCAATCAACAGCGCCGGAGGGACGGCAATCGCAGTGACCGTCGACGTGGCAGATGAGCAATCAGTCGATGCTCTCTTTGAAAAAACGGTTTCCGAATTTGGCACCGTTGATGTTCTGGTTAACAACGCTGGGCTAATTTCCCCAATGAAGCATTTTCTTACCGCTGACAAAGCCTGGTGGGACAAAATCATTGGGGTCAACTTGACTGGAACGTTTCTTTGTAGTCTTGCCGCTGGAACGATCATGGCGAAGAAAGGATTCGGCAGCATCATTAATCTGTCGTCGGGTGGCGCAACCAAAGCCCACCGCTGTTTCGTCGCCTACGATGCAACCAAAGGCGGAATCGAAGCGATGAGTCGTGCCATGGCCTTGGACCTTGGGCCATATGGCGTCCGCGTCAACATTTTGGTGCCTGGCTCGATTGACACGACTGGGATCAACGAAGAAGGGAAAAAGCTTCGAGGCGCAAACATTCCGCTTGGTCGAATCGGTGATCCCAATGATCTCACCGGCGCCGCAGTATTTCTGGCTTCAGCTGACTCGAGTTACATAACTGGTCAGGCGATCGTAGTTGACGGTGGAATGCTTGCCCAACAAAGATCGGCAACGGTTGACATCTGTCCACCTGAAACATTCCCCAAGGTTGAGGAAATTTGAACCGGTCGCTCAAACAAAAAAATGGCATGGGTTTCCACTGTGAACAGCAAGAAAACACATGCCACTTTTCAAAATCGCATAGCGATATTGAAATGCTCTATTTCCTGGATTTTGAGTTCCACCACCAGTTGTCACCGACCTTGGCCGCAAGCTTGGCGATTTCACCGACTTCAGCAACGGCTTCAGTGTTTTTCGCAACTGCCCATGTATCGAGCTGAATACCCCCGGAAGCCGACACTAACCACGAATTGGAAATCCGGACAAAGCTACACTGAGCTGGGATAACCTTGGGAACTGCATAGCTTGGAATCTTGTGGTTTTTGGTTCCAAGGATTGAAGGAATCTCAAGCCCGACTTTTTCGATTAGCCCCTGACTCTTGATGATCGCCGCAATAACCGAGATGTCCATCACGTTGCGAAGCTCGCGGAACGCAGGCTCGGTAGCAGCCAACTCGTCGAAACGCTCGGTCATCGCTTGAGCCCATTGCTTGGCAAACCGATTCGGCTTTGTTGCTTTGCCAGTCTTGTTTCCTTGCCCGTCAAACTTCTCTTCTTCGGTCAGTGTCTTGACACCGCTACCTCGAATCTGCCAGATATTACCGTCTTCACTCTTGGCAACCGGCTGGTAACTGCACTCCATCCAGAAACGGGGAGCAGCTGAGACCCGGCTGGCTTTGGCCTTCTTCGCGATTTCCATGAAGCTGGGAAAGTTATCAATCTGAGCCGGTTCAAGGCCCATTGCCAAACGTTTCATCTTGTAATCGGCAGCAACAAGAACTTGTGAGAAACGACTGTCACTTGGTACACCAGTCAATCGAATGTTTTGCTGCCCCATCGCTTTTTCAACCTTCGTTTGCATTGAAGGATCGAAGCTTTGACGGCTTTTCTTTAAACCAGAAAAGAACTGCTGAAGGCGTTGAATACCCTGCTGCGTTGGGTCAATCGAAACCGAAATTCCCTGACCAGTTCGCGCCGCGTCAGCTGATCGAATGGCACAAAGAAAATCTTCCAACTGGACAACTGGTGTGCCAGATTTTGAACCCACAACAACTCCCTGGTCGTTGAGCTCGAATCCTTCTCCAGGCCCAGCTAATATAATGTCGTTGGTTTCTGGCTCTACGATTAGATATTCGATACGCTGCAAGCCGGCCATGTAGCGAGCTTCGCTCGACACTTCCCCGCCGGACTCAAGTGCGCTGGCGAGTGCGGCTTCCAAGCCCTTCAGCGAAATCATTCGCAGCTCAGTTGGCGACTTGATCTGAGAGTCGGATTTCTCCAGCCCTTTGAGGATTCGGGCTCGTGTCTCTGAATCCAAAAGAGCTTTTTCACTGGACAAAACGCCCTGTGCGTCGATCTTGACTCCACCGACCGCCCGATTGCCCAAGCCTAAGCCGCCAAAAGCTTGACCGAGTGAAGTTTCACACGGAATAAGGGTCGCAAAGCAAAACAAAATCGCAACTATGGCAAAACGCGCCAACATATCTCAACTCCTGGTAAAAAGGACTCGCCCCGATCCTTAAGTATATCGTACTTACAGCACCAAAATTGTGAGGTGGTTCGGCAATCTCTTCAAGAAAGACTGGCAGAAGACGTCAAAAAGGCTGTAAGATATCAATTGTGATAGTCAGCCCTGTATACAGACTAGTCACGAACCCGAAAATTAGCAAGAAAAACCGTTATTTTGCGACTATTTTGACGCCGATGTAGTAAGCAAGATAACCCTAGTGGTCCCGGTCAATTCAGGTCGGTTGGACCATAGAACCGCTGTCTTTAGTTTTGGTTTATTTCAGTCAGACAATTTATCCGAGCCCAGAGTAATTTTTGACTCAGGTGCGCCGAATATGGGCAATAAGAGTAAAACTTCACCCAACGTCGCTTATCTCGTTATCCGTGACGGGAAAAAGTGGTCAGATGTGTTTCGATTGATGCCTGGTCGAACTATTACGATTGGCCGTTCGCCTACCAACCAGATCGTTGTCAAAGAAGATCAAGCCAGCCGGCAGCATGCCGAAGTTTTCATGTCCGAGGGTAAGTGGACAGTACGTGATCTCAACAGTCGCAATGGCACCGCGATTGGAACAGAGCGGCTTTTGAATGATCACCCGCTCAAAGTCGGTGACATCATCTGGATCGCCGGAACCCAGATGGCATTTGTAACCGACCTCTCTTCGGCCTATAGCAAAAAGATCTTTTCAAAAGTCGAACTCAATGCCGAGACGATCACAGGCTTGGTCGTCGAAGACGACAAGAAGCCGAAGCAAAGCGAAATCTCGCTGAGCGAACCGACCAATATTACTCATCGTCGCCAAAGGACTCGGTACTTACAGGACGACGATCCGGGTACTTCAGAGGACCTCTTCGAAGCCGCACCGCCGGACCCAATTTCATCAACCAAAGATGCGACGTTGCTGTGTCGTTTGGCGTTTGACCTGGCCAACGAAACGACACCGCGTGCAATCGCTCGGATGGCATTGGATTGTCTTGACGAACGGACGATGCATACTGCCGGCGCAGTTCTGTTGATTCCTAAATCTCGACGAACAACGATCGACCCGGAAAAGCTGGAGATTCTTGGCTGGCGGGCTGAGTCGGACGAAGAGTACCAACGCGTCTCCAAGTTCCTCGCTGAAACGGTGATCCGAAGTGGTGAAGCCGTCTTGGCCCGTGACGTACAGGATGATAGTCAACTTGGTTTTCGCGACAGCCACGGATTGGTTCATGCAACCAGCGTGATCGCGGCGCCGATTCGAATGAACAATCGAACTATCGGTCTAATACACTTGTATTCAACGCACTCTTCTCGAGGGCTGATGCCCAACGATTTGGAGTTTACGCTGGCGGTTGCTGAAACGTGCGGCATGGCGTTGCGGACTCGCTATCGCGAACAGAAACTTCAGGAAGACCTGTCAAAGACTCGCACCCAAATTGATCAACTTCGAAGTCAACTGGGAGTCGAAAGCGAGATTGTCGGCTCGAGTCCAGAAATGTACCGCGTTCACGAGCAGATTTCCAAAGCTGCGCCCAGCAAAGCCACGATACTGATTCGTGGAGAAAGTGGCGTTGGAAAAGAGCTGGTCGCACGATCGGTTCACTTTTCAAGTGACAGGCGAGCTGGTCCTTTCATTTGTCTTAACTGTGCCGCCCTTTCTGAGTCACTATTGGAAAGCGAGTTGTTCGGACATGAGAAGGGAGCGTTTACAGGTGCTACCGATCGCAAAGCCGGAAAGTTCGAAGCGGCCGATAAAGGGACGCTGATGCTCGACGAGATCGGCGAAATGAGCCCCAGCATCCAAGCCAAGTTCCTGCGCGTCCTCGAAGGGCACCCGTTTGAACGAGTCGGTGGAAGCAAATCCATCAAAGCCAATGTTCGCGTTATCGCGGCCACCAACCGGGATCTGGAATCCGCAGTGTCGGAAGGTACGTTTAGAAAAGATTTGTACTTTCGTTTGCACGTCGTTCAAATTGACGTGCCGCCCCTGCGAAAGCGCACCGAAGACATTCCCGAACTCGCTGAGTTCTTTCTCCAGAAGTTCAACGTGGAAACGGGACGACGAATTACCGGATTCTCGTCACAGGCCAAACATCAACTGAAACGATACCGCTGGCCTGGAAATGTCCGAGAGCTCAAGAATGTTATCGAACGAGCGGTCGTTTTGGCTCGAGGTGACATCATTGAACTTGATGAATTGCTACTTACTAATCTTTCTACGGTTAGCGAATCGAAATTCGACTTCAATACGATCGTCAGAGAGTATCAGGAGGAGTCGCTCGAAGAAGTCGAACAGCGGCACATCGAGGCAACGCTTCGTGCCACCAAGTGGAACAAAAGCAAATCAGCAGGAATTCTGGGTGTTGAGCGATCGACACTGGATCGAAAGATCAAGAAGTACGGAATTCAAAAAAATGTTGAGTAGATTCGATTCGTAATCGAACGATCTACGATCCACTAGAGTTGGTCCCCAAAGGTGCTCGTAGAGCCAAAACAATCCGGCTTTTAGCCGCTCGGAACTATGTTTTGGGACAAAGCCTATTACTAACCCTACCTACAGGAAACGGACGACCGTAAGTTAGCTCATCATGAACGCACTTTCCGAAATTAAATCTCGATTCGCAACCGCACTTTCAGAATTCTCTGACCAACCCGGGAGCTTGCTTGCGATGATTAAGCCGGCCGGCAACCCCGAGCATGGCGACTACCAGGCCAACTGCGCAATGCCGCTTGGCAAGAAACACGGCAAGCCGCCGTTGGAGATCGCGGACGAGTTGGTCGGCAAAGTAAAGCTGGATGACTTTTGCCAAACCGTTGAAACCGATGGAAAGATTGGGTTCGTCAATCTGAAGCTCGATGACGACTGGGTAAAATCGAAGCTTACCGCCGCGCTCGCCGATGAGCGGCTGGGCGTTGAGAAAATCGGCAGCCCGAGAACTTATGTCGTCGACTACTCAAGCCCCAATGTCGCCAAGCCAATGCATGTGGGGCATATTCGCTCGACTGTGATTGGCGATGCGCTGACCAAGGTTCTACGGTTTGTGGGGCACAAAGCGATTTCGGACAACCATATTGGCGATTGGGGTACGCAGTTTGGGATGATCATCTACGGGTACAAAAATTTCGTCGACAAAGACGCTTACGCTGCCGCGCCGGTGACTGAACTGGGACGGCTTTATAAGTACGTTCGCAAGTTGATGGACTACCATTCCGCCGTTGCCGCTCTGCCGAAGTGCGTTGAAGCGATCAAAGAGCTGGAGGGCATTCAGAGCGAGCTGGAATCGAAAGTCGGCTCAGATGACAAAAAGGCTGAAAAGAAACTGGCCAAGCAGATCAAGGCGGCCAAGAAAAAGGTTACCGGCCAGCAAGATAAAGTGAAGGAGCTGGAAGCAAAAATCGCCGAGGTCGATGGCGACTCCAGTTTAAAGTCGCACGCCGATGCTCATCCGAATATTGGTCAGGCGGTGTTGGAGGAAACTGCGGATCTTCACCGGGGCGACGAAACCAACAAACAGCTTTGGCTGGAGTTTCTTCCGTCATGTCGCCAGGACATTCAAAAGATCTACAATCGACTTGATATCGAATTCGATCACGAGCTGGGCGAAAGCTTCTATCACGAGGACTTGGCCAACGTTGTCAATGATTTGGAGGCCAAGGGGTTTACACGCATCAGTGACGAAGCGGTTTGTGTCTTTCTCGACAATCACGCCACGCCAATGATTGTGAAGAAGCGTGATGGTGCATTTCTCTACGCGACGACCGACTTGGCGACGATCAAGTATCGAATGGAGAACTGGAATTCAGACGCGTGTTTGTATGTTGTTGATCATCGTCAAAGTGAGCACTTCGAAAAATTGTTTGATGTCGCGGCGATGTGGGGCTACTCGGACAGCGAGCTTAAGCACGTTAGCTTCGGCACTGTGTTGGGAGATGACGGCACACCATTCAAGACCCGGTCGGGAGATACTGTCGGACTTGAGAGTCTGCTTGACGAAGCCGAGTCACGGGCGTTGGTCGTCGCGAAGGAGCAAAATGCTGAGCTTCCTTCGGCTCGACATGATGAGATCTCCAAGGTCGTCGGGATTGGTGCGTTGAAGTATGCCGATCTGTCGCAAAATCGGTCTTCGGATTACAAGTTCAGTTACGACAAGATGTTGGCCACACGCGGTAACACGGCGACTTATTTGCAATACGGTTACGCTCGTGTTCAAGGAATCGTGAGAAAAACTGGGGCGGACATGGAGGCGATTCGTGCCAATCCAGTTCCCTTCGAGTTCGCCGAGAGCATCGAGCGGCAGTTGGGTGTCAAGCTGATCCAGTTTGGAGAGTCGCTGGATGAGGTGCTTGTGGACTACAAGCCAAATATTCTTTGCAACTATTTATTTGAATTGTCGCAGTTATTTGCACAGTTTTTTGACCAGTGTTCAGTTAAAGACGCGGCTTCGGATTCGCTCAAGACAAGCCGACTTCAGCTCTGCGATCTGACAGCGCGAACGATAAAAACGGGCCTGGGGTTACTTGGGATCGGTGTTTTGGACAAAATGTAGTGAAGTTGCTGCCTCGGGGGTAGGAGATTGGTTGATGCAAGGAGAGCGGTTGATGCAGGGAGAGCGGTTGATGTAGGGCGGTTGATGTAGGGCGGTTGATGTAGGAGAGCGGTTGATGTAGTAGGTTACCCTCCCTCTGGGAGGGTCGAGCTGTCACCGCTAGGTGACACGCTCGGGGA
>CAYSQZ010000111.1:0-14719 GCA_964433035.1 uncultured Pirellulaceae bacterium
CCACTACCGATGTCTTGCGAATCCAACTAACTTAAAAAACGCCACCGACCTTCGAGGAACGCCTGGCTAGTTGCTTGGGGCCAGTGGATCTGCGGGCACATCGGGATCGCCCAAAGGATTGGTAGCCGTTACCGGAGCTGGCGCGGTGGTTCCTGAGCTGGGTGCTGCATTGCGCGAGTCGGAGCCTTCAATCGGATCAGGCTCACCTCGATGCTTGCGCAAGTGTTTCGCCATTGCCTTGGAAGATTTCTTGCATAGCTCAGTCAGTTGGTGGGTCGCCGTGCCCGGCGGTTCTTCGCCAAACTCAGGTTCTTCGGGCGGGTTATCCAAATCGAAAATACCAGCATTGGAATCCTCAAGCACCTGATTGAGTTCATCAATGATTTTTCCAATCAAGGCCTTACCATCGTCAGCAATGTGTTGTCTGAGCCCGAGATTACCGTTTTCACCTCCCAAGGTTTGAGAGCAGTAAAACGCTAATGACTTGATTCTTCGTCGGGCCAAATTGAGTTCATATCCCGGAAGCTCAAACTGTGGTTTTTCATCCTCGCCTCCGGAGGCCGCTGGTCCGCCACCAAAAACTCCTCCGCCTCCGCCCGCTGTAGTCCCGGAGCCTCTATTGCCGGAGCCGCCTCCTTTAGTACCCGAGCCTCCTCTAGTGCCTGAGCCTCCTCTAGTGCCCGAGCCTTCCTCAACCTGAGCTTGATAGTCAGGCGGGTTAGCAAGCAAGTCAACGTTTTGCTGCAAAATTCCGTTGAACACGAATTTGTCAACGGTGGACTGGATCGTCTTTGCTTCATTACCAATTGCCTGGGTTACAAAATCAGAAACAGCAACCGCCACGGCCAAGTTCTTGGGAGCACCCAGCGAACGGGTCTGGATGCTGTTCAACGCTTGTACCGCATCAAGCTTCAACCACAGTCCGGCATCTGATTTCAGGACTCCGATTGCCACTTCAGCCGAGGCAGGGTCGCCTATGAAACCCAAAATCTGCATCGCTCGACGCTTGTACCAATAAGCGACATCGGTTTTTTCTTTGGAGCTCAGCAGCCCCAATGCTTTATTATTCAAAGCTCGTTTCTGATCTTTGGGAATGACTCCACCACCAGCCAGCTTGTCGATTTCAAGATGCCGATGAATGCCCGAGAGGGCAGCAACTCTCAGATAGTCAGGTACGCTGGCATCTCTGGAAAGCAGGATTTTTGCCAGTCCGACCAACGCGGCTTTGGATGGACGGGGAGTCTGGCCCCCGGTTCCTCCAACGGATCTGATTGCCGTTGCATCATCCAAGGCACCCAACAAGTAAACCGCGCTGACGCGATTGACTGGATCATTGGATGCGTTGCCGTAGATTTTTTTCATATTCTCGACCGTCAATGCAATCATGTCCGAGCGAGCGATGCCTGTGACTTTGGGGCCGAGATAATTCTTAAGATAATTCTCACGCATCTCGCCCAGCTTGGAGGTTACGACCTCGTCTTTGACCGCCATCATTGGGAAGACGTGACCAAGAAAAAATTCCGTCAACGTTGAAACGGCTCCACCGCTGGCCAGTGTGTCCCGAGATAACTTGCTGGCGGCTCGAATTTCTTTGGAGGCCGCCCCGTAAGTCTTTCGATGTTGCGCGACTTCTCTGGGAGTTGCACCGGGACGTAACGGGATCACTCGCCATTTTTCGTCGACGTCTTCGTAAGCATCTTCCAAGGCGCCTTGGGATTGTTGGTATCCCATCGCGGACTGGCACAATAGCGCCATCAAGCATGCCGCCAACAGCCATACAATGCAGCCGCAAAGCAACCGTGATGGGGTCAGGGATAAAGACTTTGAGATCCTGGTCGTGAGCTTCGTCGAAATCGTCTGGGCTCGAGTAGCCATCGGTGCCTCCATTTGAATCGTCTCTTTCGGAATTGTAATCGTGTTGGAAATGGCTCAGTCGAATCAAGAACGCAAGATCATAAAAGGCCTACGAGTTCTCGATGTGGCCATAGCGAGAGGCTCATGCGTCACCCGAGTGCAACTACATGCGAGGCTTAGCGGTACAGGCGGAGAAATTCCACCTCATCCCGCTGTCTCAAGGATACTCGTATAGATGCAGAAATGTCAATTTAAAGTCGTTATTTATCGCTGATCTCAGGCCCGAGGGTCCGGATAAATCGCCAAGGCAAAAAGCGACTCCAGTCCAAAAACAATTAAATCCGAGATCGTCCGACTGCCAGTAGTTCAGTGGTAGCTCTCTTCGTTGGTCAGCCGTCGAAGCCTTGAACGAATTGAGCTTTCTGAATAACACGAATAGTCCTTATATTCGACTGAGAGCTATCTTCGGTGGTGTTTCCGAGGGTAAGCAAAAAGCTGCCAGTTGGGTTGGGCAGCTAACTTTGGTCATGGATCGGGAGCTACAATGAACAGTAGACAATTGGTATTCAAACGTAGTCTGAACAGTTTTTTTGGCTGGTTTACCGCCCAGCAATTTCGCTTCTGCCTTCTCTTGGTTATTTGGGTTCTGTTTCCCGCCAGTGACCTGGTCGCTCAGCGTCCGGTTTTAATACCGAGTTCTGAAAGCTCGTTGCCGGTAATTGGGCAACCGCTTGAACCGGCCGCGGTCGTCGTGCCAGAGCAAGTCATTGGTCAGCCAAGCAGCGCGCACCCGAATCGACCGAATTTGGTTTCGGGAACCGTTTTGTCAGAAGGTGCTGTGGGAGGTGCTTTGGTATCGCAACCCACTGGAGATGATCCAGAGCATGTGGCATCACTGCCTGACGTTGAAGCGAGTCAAATGCGCGAGGATATTAATTCGATTCGAAGACAGCTCGGCGGAGGGCTATCACAACTTTTTGGGGGAACAAACAATCGTGGCGACCAGCTCCGGAACGCCGCAAGAACTCTAGATCAATTGGCAAGCCAATTTGAAACTTCAGGTTTGTATGAAGAAGCCGATCAGGTCCGCGCTCAGGCTAAAACGTTTTGGCTTAAGTCCAGGCAGTTTAATTCGGTCCAAAGTAAAGAATCGCTCGAAGCAAGTTTTCAAAACGAATTAAACCGACTGGCGGGCAACTCAAAACGTCAGCCCCAGCAACCCGATCACTCGACCAGACAAGCAGATGTTCTCCAGCGAGATGTTGAGCCAGCGGTCCAACCGAATCAGCCTGCGGGGCTCAATCCAAACGGTTCGGTGCAGCCTTCTGGCCAAGCGAGTCCATTACAGCGCAATTAAAGCGCAGACAGACCAAATCACAGCCAAAGATCGCTGGGTGATCGTGGGCAAACGGGTCGGTTAAGTTTAAGTAGAAGGCCACATTTTTAACTTTCAGGCACAGGTTATGAACCAATATTAAAGTTTTAGAAAGATTCTTTTTTTGTCTATTGCTTTCATATAGCGCTGTACCCATTCAGAACTTTGCTCAAGAGGCTCCCACCCCGATAGCCGGACGGTTCATCACAATCAGCTACGTGTTTCAAATCGGAGTTCGCAAACCCACGGGGTTTAATCCAATGGCCGAGGGTTCTTGAATGTTCTTGAACCTTAGGTCGAGGCAATCAATCCCCAAACCCCAACGGGGTTTAATCAATAGCCCAGGGTTCTCGAACCCTAGGTCACAGATAATTAATTTCCTAAACCCCAACGGGGTTTGACCCCCACCTCAACGGAACTGATCCAATCCCGTTGGGATTGTGTGCGTTGTGTGTACTTTGTCCCAAGGTTCAAGAACCTTGGGCTATTGGTCAAACGCCTTTGGCGTAAAGCCTTGGCTGCGGGCGTCAGCGATGGCCGCTGTGACTTTGCGCAAGATCTACGCCTTTGGTGTAAAACTTCGCCTGTGATCTGGCACATTTGGCGTAAAGCCTTGGCTAAGATCTACGCCTTTGGCGTAAAACTTTGGCTGTGATCTGGCACATTTGGCGTAATAAAACCTTGGCTATCAACGCTCGACGAGCCAGCCTAGGCACACTGAGGTCTTGTCAGCTTGGCTACGCCTAGTCCCCGAAGTCGAAAGATCGTTCGAATCGTCGCTTTTTACCAATCAAGGCGTGATTTGAGTGAAATTTTGATTTTCATTGACAAAGATGCAGCCGATGGATCAAGATACCACCTGCATTTTTGGAGGATTTCGAGCTTCGACAAGCTTCGCTTCTTTCTTCGCTGCTTTCTTTTCACGCAGATTTTCACAACTAAAAAAAAATTGGCTACGCTGCTTCCCGGCCTCGTGCGTGGTTTGCACGAAACAAGAGTTTAAAATATGGCAAAAAAGTACAAAGGCTTCATCAAAATTCTGGTTGAAAACGGCATCATTACTGATGCCCAAATTGCTGATGCCGAAAGCCTGGCCAAGAAAACAAAAAGTGACATTGCGACGACTCTGGTCCAGCAGGAATACGCCACCGAAGAAGAGGTGATGCGTGCCCGGGCCAAGTACAACCGCATGGAATACGTTGATCTCTCAAAAATTGAGATCCCCGAAGTCGTGATCGAGTTGATGCCAGAAGCCGTCGCTCGTGAGAACAACGTCATTCCCATGGCTGAAACCGATGGTGGACTCAAAGTCCTCATGAGCAAGCCTGGTGATGTTGATACCATTGAAAAACTCAGGTTCATCCTCAATCGCGATGTTACCGTCGCCTTGGCGACACGCTCCAGTATCGCTTTGGCGATTAACCGTATGTATGGCCAGGTCGAAGGTGAATCGGCTGACTCGATTCTTCAGGAATTCACCGATACCGCGATCGACTTCACCGAAACGGTCAGCGACGCCGACGATGGTGGTGGAGATGAGGACGCCAGTGAGGGCAGCGCTCCGATCGTTCGGCTGGTGGGGCTGATGATTCAAGAAGCCGTCCAGCTTCGAGCCTCTGATATCCACGTCGAGCCATTTGAGGATCGCGTCCGGATCCGCTATCGAATCGATGGCGTGTTGCACGAGCGAGACCGGCTGCCCAAACGGCAGTTGGGAGCGATTATCTCCCGAATCAAGATTCTGGCCAGTATCGACATCGCCGAAAAGCGACGTGAGCAGGACGGTCGGATCAAAGTGAGTGCAGGCGAGAAAGAGCTTGATTTGCGCGTTTCCATCATTCCGACAAATAATGGTCAATCTTGCGTCCTTAGATTGTTGGACAAAGACAATATCAAGATCGGCATTCGGCAGCTTGGATTCTCAGAAGCGAACTACAAAGTCTTCAATCAGCTCATTCGTCGGCCAAATGGGATTGTGCTGGTTACAGGGCCTACGGGGTCTGGGAAGACTACGACGCTTTACGCTGCGATGAACGGCTTGAACCGACCTGACCGCAAGATCATCACCGCCGAGGACCCGGTGGAGTACTACCTGCCTGGGATCAATCAGGTTGAGGTGAAGCACAAGATTGGGTTGGACTTCGCACGCATTATTCGCTCAATGTTGCGACAAGCACCGAATATCATTCTGGTCGGTGAAATGAGAGACGCTGAGACGGTATCTATGGGAATTCAGGCCAGTTTAACAGGACACTTGGTTTTCAGTACATTGCATACGAACGATGCGCCCACAGCTATTACGCGCATGATCGACATGGGAGTCCCCGGATATTTGGTCGCCAGCTCCGTAGTGGCGATCCTCGCTCAGCGTCTGGTTAGGACGATTTGTCCGAAATGTCGAGCCAAGCACACCCCCTCCGAAAGCGATCTCAAGGAGGCCGGCATCACCAAAGAACAGATTAAAAATGCGACCTTCATGCGAGGCAAAGGCTGTGGAAGCTGTCAAAAATCGGGCTATCGTGGCCGACTTGGCATCTACGAGATGTTGATCGTAGACTCAAAAGTCCGCGAAATGATCTTTGCAAACGCCTCAACCCAAGAGATTCGCACTTACTGTATGAGTGCCGGAATGAAGACGCTTTACCAGGACGGAATGGATAAGGTTTGCCAAGGCTTCACGACTATCGAAGAGGTATTTCGAGTGGCTAAAAAAACTGAACAAGATGTCGCCCAAGAGTTGGCGGCGGCCGTAAAGTAGTTCTTTTGGGTGGATTTCTTCAGTTTCCGAGGTCCAAAAACCTTGAACTTTGAGTTTTTTTGGACCTTTGACCGCCCCTTGCAAACAATAGGGGTGCTGATTCTTCGCGACAGTGATCAATCGGCCCGCCTCTTCCTCTCCACCAACTTCCCAATGCCTCTCCGGCAAACGTGTTTGTTCGAAGTGATTCGGCAAGCTTACTTGGTAACTAAGACGAGAAACTACAAAGGCCCTTCATGGCTACGGTTCTAATTGACAAACTGTTGGAAGCTTGTGTTAAGCAAGGCGCTAGTGATATCCACATCACCACAGGTCAGCCTCCAGTGTTTCGTCTTCATGGACGACTTCGCAAGCTTGAGACCAAAACGCTTGAGGCCGACGACACCGTCGCGCTGATGAAGAGTATCGCGCCTGAGCGTTGTCAGCGTGAGCTTCAGGAGGCGGGCAGTTCCGACTTTGGATTCGCGTTTGGCGACAAAGCTCGTTTCCGTGTTTCCATCTTCAAGCAACGTGGCGACATTGCGATGGTGTTGCGGCAAATTCCTAACGAGATGTTGCCACCAGAGATACTTGGTGTTCCAGATATTTTCACCAAGCTGGTCATGCGACCTCGTGGCTTGATTCTGGTGACTGGTCCAACTGGATCGGGAAAGAGTACGACGCTGGCCAGTCTGGTTAACTTTCTCAACGAGCGCGTCGACCACCACATTATCACGATCGAAGATCCGATCGAGTTTTATCACTATCACAAAAAATCAACCATCAATCAGCGCGAAGTCGGCGTTGACGTTCCGTCGTTCTCCGAAGCGATCAAGCGTGCGTTGCGTCAGGACCCTGACGTGATTCTGGTCGGTGAGCTTCGCGATCTCGATACGATCGAAGCCGCGATCTCTGCGGCTGAAACGGGTCACATTGTTTTTGGCACCCTGCACACCAACAGTGCTCAGGGAACCGTCAACCGAATCATTGATGCGTTTCCTGGTAACCTTCAGGATCAAATTCGAACGCAGCTTTCGACGTCGCTCATTGGCGTTTTGGCACAGACGCTGTTGCCGCGAGTTGGTGGTGGCCGAATTGCGGCGTTTGAATCATTGGTTGTTACGCCGGGAATTTCCAACCTGATTCGCGAGAACAAGACGTTCCGGATTAATTCGGCGATTCAAACCGGTGCCAAGTTCGGCATGATGTTGATGGACGACTGTCTGTTTGAGCATTGGGCCGCCGAGAAAATTGAGATGGAAGACGCGTTGGGCAAAGCTCAGGATCCTGATTCGCTTGCCAAGCGAATCGCGACCGCCCGTCGTCAAATGGAAGAGGGAGTTGAGTTGGGCGAAGATGATCTGGAAATGGACGATGAATAACGGTCTTACGGATCAGCAACTTGCCTTTGGCTCTTTGCTTTTAACTAGCTGGTAACTAACTACAACAATCAATCGTACTTTTAATTTTGGAATCAAATCATGGCCTTAAGACGTTTAGGTCAAATCTTTGTCGACTTGGGTTTTATCACCGACGATCAGCTTGAGATGCTGGTCGAGGAGCAAAGCCAGAACCAGGGTACGTTGATCGGTCGCGTTGCCAGCGATATGGGCTTGATCACCGACGAGCAACTGGTTCAGGCTCTTGGTGAGCAATTCAATTTGAAGCCGCAGGACATCGAAGGCTTTACGCCTCCCAAGGAAGTGCTTGAGCTTCTTTCCGATGCGATGGCCAAGCTGTACCGGGTGATTCCGCTTCAGCTTCACAATAACGTGTTGACGTTGGGGACATGCGATCCGCAGAACCTCTCGATGCAGGACGAATTGCGTCGGTTCCTGGGGCATGATATTCGTCTGGTCGTTTGTACCGAGAGCCAGATTCTCAAAGGGATCGACAAGTTTTACGATTCCGAATCCGATAGTATCGAGAAAATTATCTCAGATCTAGAAGATGACAACGAGCTCAAGCAGGCCTCCGAAGCCCTCTCCCAGGAAGGACCGATCAACCTCAGTGACGTCAACGAGCTGGTCGAGAGTGCTCCTGTTCGCAAACTCCTCAACATGGTGTTGCTGTTGGCGATCAAGGATCACGCCAGCGATATTCACTTTGAACCATTCGAAGACGAATTTCGCATCCGCATCAAAGCCGACGGGGTTTTGTTTGAGATGGTTCCTCCGCCGCGTCACTTGGCCTTTGCGATCACAACGCGACTCAAAGTCATGGCCAATCTGAACATTTCAGAGCGTCGGATGCCTCAGGACGGGCGAATCGAGTTGATGGTTGGAGGTCACGCTGTCGACCTTCGTGTCAGCGTTCTGCCGACCATGTTTGGTGAGTCGGTTGTCTGTCGTGTGCTTGATCGCTCGGTCGTTTCGCTGGACTTGAACAACGTGGGCATGAATCCCGAGATCATGGCGGGCTTTCTCGAAGTCATCGAGCGCCCCAACGGGATTATTCTGGTAACCGGCCCGACGGGATCAGGAAAAACAACCACACTCTATTCGGCGCTTTCGGAGCTGAACCGAATCGAGGAAAAGCTGATCACTACCGAAGATCCCGTTGAGTACGACATCGACGGTATTGTGCAGATCCCGATCAACCACGACATCGGAGTAACCTTTGCTTCGGCGTTGCGGGCGATCCTGCGACAGGATCCCGACAAGATTCTCGTGGGAGAGATTCGTGATCTTGAAACCGCTGAGATTGCAGTTCAGGCTTCGCTTACCGGGCACACCGTATTTAGCACCTTGCACACCAACGATGCTCCCAGCACCGTCACGCGTCTCAAGGACATGGGCGTGCCAACGTTTTTGATCACTGCAACAGTCGAAGCGATCCTGGCCCAGCGATTGGTTCGTCGAATCTGTCCCGAGTGCCGAGAGGAGGCCGAACCTACCGAAGACATGCTGCTTGAGTTGGAGCTGACTCCCGAGCGAGTCAAGGACCGCAAGTTCTATCACGGAGCTGGTTGTGCGACTTGTAACAACACTGGATACAAAGGCCGCGTCGGGCTGTTCGAGTTGATGATTCTCGACGACGAATTGCGAGACATGATCAACGATAACTGCAACACCGATGACCTGCGGGAGAGAGCAAAATCCAAAGGCATGAAGGTCCTTCGTGACACCGGAATCGATTTCATTTTTGACGGCACCACAACTGCTGAAGAAATTATTCGGGAGACAGTACTCGACGCTTAGCCATCGGAATTGGAGTTCAAAACCCAAACTGGAACTTGAACGACAAGCCGTAGAGACAAACCAAAAAATTCAAATCAAAGATTTACAACTTAACTACTACCTCAATTACTAACCTCAACTACAAATCATAAATGCGGATACGAACCAGGAACGACGAACCACAAATTCAAGTTCAGTTCGGAACTCCGATTTCCTTTTTAAAAGGTTGAACGATGCCTACTTATCAATTTGAAGCCATGGACCCGCAGGGTCAGGAAATCAAAGACGTCATCGATGCGCCAACGCAGGATGAAGCCCAAACGACGATTCGGTCGATGGGATACTTTGTAACCAAAATCTCTGTGCAAAAAGCCGCCAAAGGCGCGGCGAGTTCCTCGGGCAAGAGTCGCAAGACGTTTGCCCTCGGTGGTGCCGGTGGCAAGAAAATGGTGACCTTTACCCGTCAGCTTTCCATTCTTCAGGATGCCGGATTGCCGATTCTTCGCAGTCTGAAAATTCTCGAAGAACAGGCTCTCCCTGGAGCGCTGAAGAATGGCCTGATCGACGTTTGCGACGAGATCGAAGGTGGAGCGTCGTTGTCCGAAGCGATGTCGCGCTCGCCCAAGGTTTTTGATCGACTTTATGTCAATATGATCAAAGCCGGTGAAGCCGGTGGTTCGCTGGAGAACATCCTCCGTCGTCTGGCCGAGTTTAAGGAGCGAACTCAGAAACTCAAAAACAAAGTCATCGGTGCGATGATGTATCCGGTCATGGTCGTCTTGTTCACGATCTGTATTTTGACGTTCATCATGCTCAAAATTATTCCTGAATTTAAGAAGATGTTCGAAGAGTTCGGAATTGAATTGCCGGCGATGACCGAACTGTTGATCAGTATTTCGAATCGTGTTTGCAATCTGTGGTTCCTGTTTCCATTGATACCAATCGCGATTGTTCTGTTTATTTCGCTGGTGTGTAAATTCCGGGCCGGTCGGATGGGCTGGCACTTGTACCTGCTCAAGCTTCCGGTGATCGGCAAGCTTGTTGAAAAAGCCAACCTCGCCCGGACTACGCGAACCCTCGGTGCGTTGATCGCTTCGGGTGTTCCGATTATCGAAGGCTTGACCATTACCCGTGAGACATCGGGCAACGCGATGTTTGAAAAAGTTTACGCGCGGGTGACCGACTCGATCCGTGAAGGTGAGACGATCGCGATTCCGATGAAGGAGCATGCGATTCCTACATTCCATCCGGTGGCGCTGTTCTTCTTTTGCCTGACGATGTGTTTGCCGCCGTTGGCCGTGCTGTTCATTGACCACAAATTGTGGTTCGGTGTTATCTACGCATCGGGCATTTTGAGCCTGATGGGCGGAGCCTGGTACTACTTGAAATTTAAAAAGCCGGTTGTCGAAGACCTCGTGATCAACATGGTCGCCGTGGGTGAAGAAACCGGTGAGCTCGATGTCATGCTTTATAAGGTCGCCGACTACTACGAAGAAGAAGTCGAAACGTTGACCGATGGAATGATGAAGATGATCGAGCCGTTGATGATTATCTTCCTGGGTTTGGTCGTATTGTTCATCGTGGCGTCATTGTTCATGCCGCTGATCGCGATCATTTCAGGTCTGACCAGTAACAAGTAAACCACATCTTAATTAACCAACAGTCTTGGGATCGGGCATTGGCCCGGTCCTGAGTTGCACTAACTAAAAACTCAACTAACAAACCAATCGTTGGCTACGCCAAGGTAACTTATCCGGAGAAATCGAATGACTACCCGCCCTAAATCGTCTCGATCTGAAAGAAGCGGATTCACGCTTGTCGAATTAATGGTTGTAATCACCGTGATTGGGCTGCTTGTCGGCATGCTGGTCGCTGCAGTTATCCCCGCGATCACCCGGGCCAGAGAAGCCGCGATGCAATTTGAGATGAAGCAGATCGAACAGTCGATTGAGAATTTCCGCAACGACTATGGGTTCTATCCGCCAACTTGGAACGCGATTTTCGTCGATGCCAACGGCGATGGGATGCAGACAGCGGCTGAGATGACCACTTCTGCCACGACTTTGCTGCGTTATATCAACCGCATTGCTCCCAATAATCGTGAGGGTGCTGGTGCGATAGGGAGTCGACCGGTTGATGCATGGTGGATGGCAGTGGGTATGAATATCAGTGCGGCCCGGGGTGAAGATCTGGTTTTCTGGTTGTCCGGGTTGTCCAAGAATCTTCAGTTCCCGTTGACAAACACAGGTTCAATAGTTCCTGCTCAAATGCCAGATGCATACCCCTCGTCTAACCAAGACGCAAGAAATGATTTTGAACGGCAAACGCTTTACGACTTCAATGGTGCTCAGCTCATTCTGAATGGTACGGTTGCCGGCTACGACCAGGCTGCTGGTTCGGAGTCACCCTGGTTGTATGTCGATTCTGCCAACTATCGTCCTAACGGTGCCTATCACATTTTGGATATGCGATCTGGGACCCCAGGTACTCCACGGTACGAGAACCCTAACACCTTTCAACTGTTTTGCGGCGGTATCGACAAGATGCGGGGTGACTCTATTCTTGCAAGTCCAAGGCAATGGGGTGTGTTGGCTTCTGGTTCTGGTAATGGGTTCGATTCCGTGACCAACTTGATCGATCAAAATCCAGAGGAACGGGACCCAGATGATGACGACTTCGAGCAGTATAGCACGCAGAGTCTGGCCACGTCCGACAACATTTGCAACTTCTGCGAAGGCCGTCTCGAGTTATTGACCACAGGCTCTCGAGAGAGCTTGACTACTCAGTAAATTCTTTCAACCTTTTCGAGATCCTCAACACAAAGCTTATCCCATGTGTGAAACGAAAAAACAAAACCGATCCCCTCAGGAATTTCGGAATCCTGGTTCCGGATTCACGTTAGTTGAATTGCTGTTGGTGATCGCCATCATTTCAGTCCTTGCGGTGATGTCGCTGGGTGTGTTGCAAAATGCTCAGGACAGTGCCAGGTCTAGCGCCACTCAAGCAAGGATTACGCAAATTGAATCGTTGCTCGCGATTGAGTTGGAGGACTATGAAGTCCGCCGTTTGCCAATTAGCAATCGTGAATTGGTTGCCTATGTGAGAGCAAATCGAGCTAGCGCTGAAGAAACAAGTGATCAGTTCGTAAAATTATTTGTACAGGTGCAAGCTCTTCGTCGTCAGATTTTGATGGATATCATTAATTCGGAATTTCCCCGGCCTTACTTGGAGCCGGAGGAGCCCCCCGTAAATCCCGATGATTGCGAAAATGTCCCCCATCGATTCAGGCTAAGCCCAGATGTCGGGAGTTTTCCTTCAGACGTCGGATCAGTTCCACTGGGAGAATGTCCTCCACCTGTTGGAATGGCTCCCACTGGCTTTCGCACTTGGCTGGACGAAAATTACGCAACTCCTGTCAACGAGGTAATGTTGTCAGCCCGTCTAGAGCAAGTGAAGACTGCGGCTATTCGATCATTTGAGTCTTTTCCACCATCGTTTCCAGCACCAGCCCCTCCTGCGGAACCACCCGCAGATGAGTTTAATTTGCCAGGTGAGTACTTATATGCCGCGCTTGCGCGTATGGATATTGATGGTACTCCTGCGGTTGAATTAATAGGCAATGCTGCGATCGGAAACGTGGACGGCGATAGCTTTCCGGAATTGATTGATGCATGGGGCGAGCCGCTGCAACTTCGTATTTTGCAGGTTGGTGTTAAGGACGCAATGGATCCCGATACTGCAAACCGGCCTAGCATTCCTGATCCAGGTGAGTACTTGGGTACAGGTGATCCAGTAGTTCATGAAGATGTTGTTGACGATGACGATATTGATTTCGATGTCTTGGATTCAGATGCTGTTCCTCTGGGTTATGCAGGACTAGACCCGATTGTTCCAAGGGAGATTCGGAAAATTCGTTTTCAGGTTATTTCGACGCGTATGGCTCGCGATCAAGGTTTACGTGGTCCTTCGATACAAGACCCTCGTTAGTGATCGTTTGTTTTCTTCTGCTGCAACCTCTTCTCAGGTGACAAAACATGAATAAACAAAAATCAAATCCGACCTCTCCAACAGCCACGCGAGTTTCACGTGGTGTGACGCTGGTCGAGTTGTTGGTCGTTATTTCCATCCTGACGGTCATTTTTGCCGTCATGATTCCGCGCCTGCGGGCGGTTAACGAAGACCGAAATATTCGCGAGGCGGCTCGCGTCGTGGCCAGTGCGTTTTCCAAAGCCAGTAGTCGCGCTATTAATGAAGGTTTGGCCGGTTTGATGATCGTGCCAAATCCAAACTTTCAGCAAGCGACGTCTAATAATTTTGGAGTAACAGATTTTGACGGGCCCTTCTTTGCTGGAACTCGTATTTTTCAAATGCGAAGATTGCCGCCCTACATTGGCGACGATGAGAGCTCTGTGGCGTGGAGCGCAGTCGATAACGACGGAATGCCGATTCCTGTCGTAATTGATAGACCTTTTGGCCATGTTTTGTTAGAGGAAGAAAATTTAAGCGAAGGACGCCGTGCTCGTTTGGTTATTCGGCCCAATGATGAGATTAGCTTCGGCGGAAGCTCCTATCGTTACAGAATTTTAGGCGTTAGTCCAAATGGAGAAGATGGATTTAGGTTGGATTTGACTCTCGATCTAAATGGGCCTGCGCCTTTGCCTAGCTTGGGCCGACCAAGAGATGTGGAGCATGACGGAAACAGCGGAGTGCCCTTTGTGATTCACCGCCAGCCTCGAGTGCTGCAGTCAAGTGAAGTTGAGTTGCCCGAGGGCTACCTTATTGATCTTCGCTATTCCGGGCCGTTGCTTGCCGGTGGCGGAGCGGCTGCAATGGCTGGATGCCCGCACAATCAAAATCCACCGCCGCCGCCAAGCGGTGGCGAGAGTGAACCTCGCGGGATCATTTTGCACTTCGATGCAAATGGTGGAGTGTCTCGAATGTTTTTTGCCGACGCACAAGGATTTGGCGACCCAGGTGGGGGTATCGTTGATGAAATTGGACCCTTGGGGTCGATCCAGCCTATTGGCGCTTTGCATTGGTTGGTGACCGAATATGATCCCAATGCGTTTGGTGCTGACGGAAACTATGCAACTCCGACCGACGAGCCGATTTTTAACCCCATCAACAAATGGGTCACCGTTGATCATTTGACCGGTGGAGTTAATGTTGCCAGTGCAGCGGTTCCTCAAATGCCAGTCGGCGGCCCCCCGCTCTCTTTAATAGATGCAATTGTTCAGTCACGAGTGATTGCCAATGAGCGTCAAAGCGCGAGTCAGTAGCCAAGCGGTTTCAATAGCAGAATAGCAGATCACACAACTTATCACAGATTGAATCCAACTTGTTTTTTGGAAGCCTTCAATGAACTTTTTCTCTTCAAATTCGACCAACGGTTATCGGCTCGGCGCTCGCTCGGGTTTATCGATCATCGAAGTCCTTACGTCAGTGGTCGTGGCCATGATTGGAGTCTTTGGTGTTTTGGCTTTGATCCCCTTCGCAGTCAAACAGGCCAGTCTCGGACTTGATAGTGACGCAGCGGTTACCACCGCGCGAAACGCGATCTCGCAAATGGAAATC
>CAYSQZ010000112.1:0-14660 GCA_964433035.1 uncultured Pirellulaceae bacterium
GGTTCACCGGACAACGCCCACTTTCTTGATCGCTCTGAAGACCAGACTTAGCAGGCCAATTCCCGCGACGGTCCTGAACGAGAACACGAGTAAGCACAACAGAAAATGGTTCGCGTGTTCAATTTTCGAAATATCGAAATAGAAGGTTTCTGCAAAGTCAAACATCGTTCCCCGGAACAAGTTGTCCGCCAGATATTGCGCCCACGGAAGAAGCCCTTTTTCGCCGTGTGGATAGGCGTCGGTTCCCCAGATCATGAAGATGGAAAACGAAGCCAACGCAAAAAAACCACAAAATGAAAACGGAAGCGTCACAGCATAAACGTTGAAAATGTCTTCGCCTTCTTTCAGTGATTCGTCGAACTTTTTTTCAAGTTCGTGAGGATTAAGTGCCCAACTGAGTAGTGCGTAGCAGAGGCTCAGATACATCGTCAACGAAAAGACGAGGGTCACCCAAGCCGCAGCGCCTCCCCAGTGAGCGAAGTACCAAGCCGCGAAAAAGAACACCAGCAGCGCGTTGAAGGTCCAAAGAGAATGCCGCGGTTCAAAGACAAGCTTTGTAGTGCGCTTGTTTGGATTGGACTCGGTTGGGCCAGATTCTTTTGGGCTGGGTTCGTTGGTGTCACTCAAAACAATTCGGCCTCTTATTTTTCATTGGTTGTCAAACGAGATGTGGCGACTTCGCAATTTTTGGGTGCCGTGGTGCCATGTTTTCACGTCCTAAGCATACTGCGTTTCTCTATAAAGCTCTAATGCTACTGGTTGCCTCGGAATCTCTACTTTGGATTTCCGCCCTTTTGTTCATCCTCAATTTCTTCGATCGCGTCGCTGAGTGATGGCAGATTTTCGAAAATCGCAATGCGGTACGTTGAGGCCAAACTTCCGGCCCAGCGTGCTTGCAATGCCATCGCAGAGACCTCACGTCCTCCTCGTCGATTTCGCCCAATTGAGCACTGCCGGTTTGACTTTGCGCGGCAACAGTGCCTGGTAAAGCAAATGAATCAACCCGGTTCGACAAGCCGGAGCCAGCGACCACCGCATTGGCGCAGACAAAATTCTTTTGCCCAAGCCAAGCCGCTCAAGCAACTCCGGCTCAACCAGCATTGGGTAAGCCGAAATCAAAAGCTCATAAGTCATCGGGCCCAAAGCCCGTCGGTAGGACTCCAGCAACCGCAACGTGTAATCATTGGTCACCCAGGATTCCATCCGCTCTTTCCGCTGCTCACAAAGTTGATCGTACGTCCAAGGAAGGTTTGGAATTTCCATTAGCCGGCCAACTGAACTCAAATCTCTCACGACGCTGTCTTTTTCGGCAACCGTAAGTTCCTTTCCAGTCACCAGCGGAACGCTTCGAATCGAGTACATCGTGTCCATGCAAAGCACATCTCGATAACTCATTGCTGGAATTTCCAGTCCGCGTTTGTCTTCCAGGTCCTTGTGCAACTTTTTTAACATGATCGCTTGAGCGATTCGAGTTTCGTCATCCGCCGTAATGAGCCGCCGAAGATAATCGATCGTTGAAAGGAATCGCGCGATAGGATCCGATGGCAGCCGACCAGTGTAAAAAAGCCAGTCGACCGACGGATTGAGCGGAAACTCGGCACTGGCCCCAACAAAAACCAAAAGCATCGACGTCGGATCAGACCAAACTCGCCGCGCAGTCTCAAATGGAGCCAGTTCTTCAGTTACTGCTTTCTCGGAATTCATGGTTTGACCAATCAAGGGTGTGCCTTCGACCAAGTCTAATAGAGTCGAAGAGTCGATCGCTCTCGGCCCTTACGCTTGACGCCGCAGAGGCCACAGGCAAATGGGTGAGAATCGGTTTTTTCCGTCCCCAAGGACATGTCTCAGCGCTGCAGCCCTACTTCTTCTTCTGGGTTGGGGGTCTCACGGACCAAGCCTCAGTTGCTCCATTCGAAAAATCCACAGCAATATTGTCGACCGAAACAGAAAAAAATACCCCGGGTTTTGGATATTCATTCACTCAAACCCCAACGGGGTTTCGTCACCGCATCATAGGAGCTGATCCAATCCCGTTGGGATTGTGTGCGTGGTGGGTCCATTTCCCCAAGGTTCAAGAACCTTGGGCTATTGATCAAACGCCGTTGGCGTAGATTGGTCTAACCAACTTGGCAACCGCTTGCGACTGACGGCGGAAGAACGCGAGCTTTGTAGTAAGGTAGTTATCCGTGGCCTCGCACCAAAGTCGCAAATACCACCAGGGTTCAAGAACCCTGGGCTAATGTTTAAACCCCGTTGGGGTTTTCGAACGAGGAAGCGCGGCATAGCATACCGATAGTGGCCATACTGGAATACCCGGGCCGATGCTTACGCCGATGTAGTCGGCTCCGGCCAACACCGCCGCTTGGGCTTGATCCAGCCAATGCGTCGACACTCCGATCCACTTATCCGGTCCAAGGATCCGGCGAGCATCCGCGACCGACAATTCTTCTTGGCCAACATTCACGCCGAGCCGGGTTTTGAATTCTTCTGGGCGAATCATGCCAAAACCTCACGCTTGCTCGACGATTTCCTTGATTGCCGATTCCTTCGCTGCTGCACCATCGCCAACCATTCCGCCGGCGAATTCAATATCGCCGATCCGCTCGATCACTCGGTACTTGCGGCGGTAGTCGTGATCAATGAAGTCAACAAACTTGATCTGATAGTCCATCGACTGGCTCATTTGTTCGCCAAGCATCTCTCGCGTCAACGATTCGACCTGCTCGGATTTACTGGAGTCCCGCAGGATATACTGAATCTCAAGCTCCGTTTGCCCACGCTCGTAGACTTTGATTTCGATGATCGAATCGTTGACCTTGGTGTTGAGCTGATTGACAAAGTTATTGAAGAACGAAGGATAAAAACGCTCGCCAGCATCGGACATGATGAAGTTCGAATCCTTGCCCTCAATTTTCGAAATTACGTACCTTTCAGTGCCGTCGTCGCTGCGTCGAAACTCGACGTCAGCGATATCTTTCATTTTGTAACGAATGAATGGAAAGTCGGAGAGCTTGAGTCGAGTAATGATCATCTCCGGCTGACCGGCTTCGTTAGGCGCGGTCTCGACATAGGCCACGTTGGCGAAAATCTCCAGACCTTGCTCAGTTTCATGGGCCAATTCACCCAGTTCGACCGAACCGTAGGAGTCTTCTACCTTTGATTTTGTGAACACCGATTCGATGTGTTTTCGCTGACAGTCAAAAAACGTCTCACCACTGACGTTCACCAATTCGGGGTGGTGCGTGAGCTTCAAGTCAAGCTTTCGGATCGTGTGCGCGATCATGTTCATCGGCGAAGGAAAGACGAGCAGCAGCTTGGGTTTGTAAGCGTTGATATCATCGACCAACCCGCGAACAGTGTCTTCGTCGATTTTGTCGAACAGATGATATCTAAATCCTAGCAGTTTGCTGTACGGATTGAATTTTACCATGTCGTCGATGTTGTAAGTGTTCTTGGGATAGAACACGAGCATTCGCTCACCGGGACGCCAGCCCATTCGGTACCAACATTTGAAAAACGTAAACAGCATCGAAAACATATGGTGCTTGGTCATCGTGACCGACAGTGGCATCGAAGTCGATCCGCCAGTGGCCATCCGCATCAGGTAGTCATTGCCACGCAATCGTTTGAGCGACTCCCAGGGTTTTCCGCGTACTGAGAAATCGGCTTTTGCTGGATCGACGTTTGACCACGGTTCAGTCATCACGGTTTGACCGGCTTGGGCGTAGTCTTGCTTGGTCAACGCGGGGAGCTTGGCATAAGCCGCAAAGAAATCGTCGTCGGATACCGATTCGGTTTCGCTCAAAAAAGCCGTAAACTTGCCGCGAAAGTACTCGCTCTTTTCATTCGCCTGCTCAAGCAACGCTTTCAAATCGGCGCGGATTTGAGGACGGATATTGGTCAATCGATCTTCAACTACGACTTCCTGATAGAGGTCACGGATTCCGATGAAGCGAAACATCCACTGATAAAGCGTCTTCAGCATTTCAAAAAAATTGGGTTGAGTTTGGCGTTGTCAGCTCGCGGCGAATTTTGAAATTCCAAGCCGTGGAAACCCAATAGGTTATGACAAACCGCTACCAATGTCGAGAGTTGGCGAATCTGGAAAAGATCAGCTTTGACTACCAATGTCATCGCCGTGAGCTTTGCGAAACTGCATCAAGTCTGCCGATAGCGTCACCTTTTTTGCTTCGATCGAAGCGACAAGGCTCTGCTCGGATCGCCGTCGCGCCCTGTAGGTCATCGCGAGGGCGTCAGCGATCTCGTCCGGGCTGATTTCGACTTGAGTTCGCCATTGTTTTTGCTCAACGCACGACAATCCGTTATCACTCATCTCGTCGACGATCGCTTCGACTCGGCTTCGACGCTTGCCTTCTTTTTGGACTTGCTCGCGAAGCTCAATCAAATCGTCTTCCCCGGGAACCGCGACGATACAGCAGCCGTTGGGACTGAGCGTTCGGCTGATTTCAGCAACGGGTCTGCGGCCAAACAAAGACACAATACAATCTACGCTCAAGTCAACTACTGGTAGTCCGCGATCGGCGTTGGCGAGGACCCAAGTGGCTTCTGGCCAGATTTTCCCCGTGTGAACTGCGGCCAGTTTAATGGCCGATCTCGAAAGGTCGATGCCGCAGAAGTTCGCTGCTCGATTTGGGAAAAGCTCGGGACCAAAATGTCCGTTACCACAGCCCAGATCCAGGCATCGGATCTGCGGACCGAGGTCCGGAATCCACGGCCGAAGTGCGGCCACCAAGCCGGCAGAATGACCAAGCTCAAGCCAACGGTGTCGGGCGAGCACGGCGTCACGGTTGTCGCCCGGGTTAAGCGACTTTTTATCCTGCGGCTGAGTGAGGTTCCAATAGCCTTCTTTGGCTTGGTCAAAATGATGACCAGCGGCGCAGGAGAGACCATTGTTGACCTGGTTTAAAATGTTGTGGCAGTTGCGGACGGTACAACGAAGTTCAAACATGAATCCAATTGTAACCGGAGGTGTGGTTGCGCAGAACCCATGCGATTGGTGCGGAGAAGCCCAAACTGTTTCCAACTATGAAAATAGCTTCCGACTTTGCATTGACGATTTCTCCGACACAAACTGCACGCAACTGAGTCTCGTTTCAATTTGTTTGACAATTTCTGAGAATTTGTTTCCACTTGCAATCGTAAAACAAGGATCTCTTTTCCATTCTGTCTTCCACTGGAATTGGCACCATCTTGCGATTCAAGATTCGAACACTGCTGGCGATTACGGCCGCCGTCGCTGTGCTGATAGCGATCATTGTAAAACCGCGCGTCGATGCAGCGGCAGAGGTTAGAGCTCAGCGACGCCTGGAAAGCGAATGGGAGTTGCGAGTCGATGACCCCGGATTTTTGAAATTGAGATATTCGAAGAACGAGCCTCCCTTCACACACCATTGGTCAACATGGCCAGCACGCAAATTGTTCGGTGAAAAAAGCGTCACCCGTGTTCAGAAGTTGCGATTCGTCAGCGCTAAAAACAAACAACCCTCGCTCAGCGATTTATCAGTGTTTGATTTTGTCACTGAATGCGAATTCAACCAAATGCGTGGAGGCAGCATTCAATTCGATCAGGAGACCTGCAAGCACATCGGCCAGTTGACTCGTTTGCAAAAATTGGTGATCGGCCCACCTGTGACTGGCGGGCTGGTCCATCTGAAAAGCCTTCCATTAAAAACATTGTGGTGCCGCGGGCCAGGTTGGACACAAACGGAATTCGATGCGATCGGTTCGATCGAGTCCCTCGAGATTCTTGGCTTGACCACCAACAAATTCAGTCGTGAAAACTTGGCGGCGTTAGCGAAGCTCAAGAATTTGCAGCGGCTAATATTGCGAACCGGCTTCAACGGCGGCAACACTGATGGCATGATTTGCGGTTTGAGTGAGCTTAGCCAATTACCGTCGCTTCGTGCCGTGAACTTGGTGGGTGATTTTGGTGATCAAGAAATGGCGGACCTTGCAAGACTGAAACAACTAACTTCGATACACATCGATGGAAAAGGTTGGGCAGAATCAGATGTTCAAAAATTAAGTCAGCTTGAGAATCTCAAATCTTTTTCGTGTGACTATATGAATATTTCGGTCGAGACCTATGACTTGCTGGTAGCGGCCGGAATCGAAGTCGAACATTACGGCCTCACCAATGCGGAACTATCGGAAGAGTTTTTTGCATGCCGCAAAATCTATTACCCCATCGATTTAAAGAAGAGTTGCATCACCGCGTCATTCACCGCTGACTCGGAGACATGCAGCGTCAACATGACCGTTAAAGCGGCTCCGAAACCTCGCCACGATTGGTCAGCCATTCAGCCACCACGAATTGAGTTCGGGTTTAGCTTCGAAGGTGACTGGCGAAAATTGGTTGGATCCACTCAAAGCTATACTTCTGACTGGATGGATACCGATGCAGACCGAGGGATCTTCTACGATGGCATTTTCACCGGTACCAACAATCACAAGGTCAACTTTGTCTCGCGTGACCGCAACCTGTTCCACGTTCAATGGGAGTGTCGTATCGGCGACTCGGCAGACGATACTTACCCTGTCAAGATCGACGCCCACATCCCGCTTACTCAAGTCAGGGTGTATAGTCAACAAAACAAAATCTCGCTGGAAGAAGCAAAGCAGATCGTGGGCAAACAATTTGATCTGAACGACCTGGAAGAACCTGAGTATAGTCCCGGCAGCAACAGTTGGATCATTTTCGAGATGAAAGAAAACTCCGAGTAACAAGGAAGCAGTTTTCGAAACTCAATATGAGTCCAGATCGTTTCGCAAACTGCACCTGATCCAATCCCGCTGGGATTGTGTGCGTTGGGTTCATTTTCCCAAGGTTCAAGAACCTTGGGCTATTGATCTAACGCCGTTGGCGTAGATAGCGACAGGCTCGTCAGGAACGCGCCCTTGCGCGGCAAGCCAGGCAGGCGATGGCGGCTCGCTATTAACAGCGGAATTAACGCCAAACATTTCATAGCACTTTACGTTTTCGGCAGCGCCAGTATTGAGTGGGCCAATTCCTCAGAGAAACTAGCCAACCATTTGGGAAGAACAGGCCTTACTGCCCCTGAGTATCCTGATCGCCGATTTGCTTGATCAGTTTTTCGTAGTTTTGCTGCGTAGCTTTGGCGGCTTCGCGCAAACCTGCGGCTTGCTCTGAGGTTTCTGCCAACTTGAGAATTGGCTCCATCCAGGTCTGCAAGACGCGGAATTGATTGCGGATAATATCCAAAAAGATGTTGGGGACTTTGTTGACGACTTCGATCTTTTGAGGCGCTTGGGGTGCTTGCCCTGTCTGCGTGATTGATGAAGAGGTTTTGATACCTTCGCCCATCATCGTCTTCATCTCGCCGAGGGTCGAATTGAATTTCGCCAATTCTGCTACCGCGTGAGCAACTTGCTGCATCGTCGCGTTTTGCAAGACGTTGGCTTGATCGCCGTCGCCTTGAGCAAGTTGCTTAACCCCGTTGTCGAGCGTGGTTCGAATGTCGTTCAGGCCTTCGCTGAATGTAGTTAATTGAGCTATAACCTGACCAATCTCGCTGTCGCCGCCAGCAGAGCCGAGCAGTAAGTTTCTTTTGAATGTTCGTTTGATGTCGGTCCAGCGTTGGAGGTCTTCACCTTCAAGCATGCCGCGAAGTTCCTGTAGCTTCAGCAAGTTCGCTTGTGCGCCCGTCGTCAACGTCTGGGCTTGATTAAGATAATGAGCACCGATCAACGTCTCCAGTTCTTCATCGTTCATGATCGGAGAAAGCTGTTCGGCGATCTTATTCATATCTCGGTACGAACCCTGAAGCTTAAACGGAGGTTCGGTTCGGAACTCGTCGGCTTGGGCGGCTGAGTCGATGTACTCGCGGTTGACTCGCAAAACAACATCACGGGCGACCAGCAGCTTTTTCATCACCGCCACAAACTCATTGATCTCTTCGATCGAATAACTACCCTCAAGCGTCCCCTGAACTCCGTCCTGTTCAGCCATCTTGATGACCGAGTAGACATCGTTCCGCGAACGTGAGTTCAAGCGACCCAGCGTTGGGTTGGACGTCAAACAGTTTTCAAGATAACTCTTTTCGAACGAGTCAGCGTTACCACCAATGACATCGCCGAGGTTGTAGGTATCGGCTCGTGAAGCCAACATGTCGGGAATTTGAAACTTCTCACCGCTTTCGGTATACGGGTTGCCCGCCATCACGACAGCGACTTTGCGACCGCGTAGATCGTAGGTCTTGGTCTGCCCTTTGAAGACACCTTCGATTCGCCGTGTCGCATCACAGAGTGAAATAAACTTTTGCAGGAACTCAGGGTTACAGTGCTGGATGTCGTCAAGGTAGATCATCACGTTGTCGCCCATCTCAAGGGCCAGATTGAGTTTCTCAACCTCTTCACGTGCACTCGCGTTAGGTGCTTCTGCCGGATCCAGTGACGTGACTTGATGACCGATCGCCGGGCCGTTGATCTTCATGAAGGTGATGCCAAGCCGGTTGGCGATGTATTCCATTAACGTCGTTTTTCCGTAACCCGGAGGCGAGATCAGCAGCAACAGACCCATCAGGTCAGTACGCTTGTCCTCGCCCACGACGCCAATCTGTTTGGCCAGGTTAGCTCCGACCATCGGCAAATAGGTATCGTTGATCAATTCGTTGCGAACGAACGAAGTCAGAACTCTTGGCTTGAACTCTTCCAATCGAAGCTCTTCGCGCCGACGGTCGATAATTTCTTTCTTCAGGTGAACATAAGCCTCAAACGCTGGTACGGTTTCGATTTCAAATCGAGCCAGTCGCGTCATGAAGTCGTTAAAATTGAGCCGGTAGTTTTTGCCGTCGATCTGAGCGTGATCGCCAAGCATTCCCTTAATCTGGCGGACCGGATCAAGGTCGACCACTTTTCGATCGGGCTTTTGGCCAACGATCAGGATCGTGGCAACCTCATCGATGTAAGTTTCCGATGTTGTAGATTTCTCCGGACTTGCTTCCTTGTCCGCGGCCGGACTGGATCCCCCAGCCAAACTGGAGGCGACGTAAGAAGCAACCCAGTCACGAGCGACCAGGAATCGGTCGCCGGGCGTCAATTGCTCATCGCCGACGGCCGCGTTAAATTGTTTCTTGGCACTTTTTTGATCGACAAACTTGAGGAACGCCTCCGCGATCCGGGATGCTTGTCCGCTGACGATGAACTTGCCGTTGGATGCAAGCTGGTCAAACAGGTAATCGGCAGCTTCGGTTAAGTGTGCCTCACGGCCAACCGACTGTTGCTCGACCATTGTTGCCATCTCGGAGCGAAGTGCGTCGACATATTTTTGACGATCGGCAATCGTGCCGAAGATTTTTTGAGCCGAACCCAACGACGACAGTTTGCTGATCCAGCGATCCTGCTGCGTCTGGTCATGCACACCACGCTCAAACCAAAATAGATTTGCCAAAGCACGTGCTGGCGACGAATACTTGAGCAACTCCAACTCGGAATCCAGCTTTAGCAACTGACGCAGAATCAATGTCGCATCTTGATCGTGAACACCTTTGACATAGCCCTCGGCGTAGCGCGGAGCCATGAACGCACGAACCGTTTCCAACAGTTCATCGTCATTTTGTTTGAGCAATTGTTCGCGAGGGGGCAGGGCGGACGGAGTCGTCGAATTTGGGCTACTGTTTTGCAGCATCAAGTAAGCCAGATATTCGCCGCGATAGACTTCGCGATTTTCGGAAACGACCGGCTGATCCCAAACCGATTTGGTCGCGATCAAATCATTGTCTTCGATCGTCTCGAAGAAGTTTGTTCCGCTAAGATGGAAATGCATGTCTCCATCTTTGATTACCGTGGTCAGCTCAAGCGGTTGCGTGTTAACTGAAAACTTGTGCTTGCCAAACTGAATGATGTTTTGACCATCAACGAACAACTCGTTTTTGTCGCGAAGCTGACGGACAGCGTCCTCGCGGACCGTCTTCATTCGGCTCTGGACGTCGTCGACTTTGACTGACTCGCCCATTTCGTCGAGCTGGCTGACAATGTCGCGGACCTTGTCGATCATCAAGTCCGAGGCAAAGTAACTATTGATTTCTTCCACGGCTTCAAAATTTGAAACGCGTGAGCGAATCCCTTTGAGAATTCGATCCGCTGCGCTCATCAGCGCGGTGGCTCGCTTGTTTCGCGACTCGACAAGCTGTAACTTTTTCGTGTCGAAGGCGGCGTAAATTTCTTCACGCTTTTCAGCGAGCTGAACGATAAATTCATCAAATTCTGCAAATCGGCCTTCGAGCTCTTCAATCTGAACCATCATCTTGGTCAGATACTCATCGCACTTCTCTGGCGAATCGCAAACGTCAAGGTAGTTGACGACCGCTTGGCTGATGAGTTTCAACTGCGAGTTGAATTCGGCGGCTCCCTCGACCGACATCAACGCTTGTGATTTCTTCTTAAGCGTGGCCCGGGTCTGGTTCAGGTTGGAGTAGATCTCCGAAATATTGTCGATGATCTTGGTTCGCTGAGTCGCGTCTTCGATTTTGAGATTGCTGACGATGTCGATCAACATCTCAAGCTCATTGGCTCCACCGACGATTTCCTCATCGAGGGCCTTGGCTTCGACGCCAGTTTTTAGCGTTTCAATCGAGGTTCGCTGCTGATTAACTCGATCGGAGTACGGTGCCAGCGAATTTTCTTTGAGCAGGAACTCGACGCAGCGGTGGGAAAGCCGATCCGAGTTCTCGGCGATCTTGCCTTCCAGCTGTTCGACGGCTTCCAGGTCGACGTACTTTAGCTCTTTGAGCGTGATAACTTGTCCGCGCACTGTTCGAAGGTTTGCCAACGCCTTAACAAAGTCGTCGATGTGCTCAAAGTGCTTACTGGTCGATTCGATCAACGCCGACTTGGCGGCTTTGGAGGTTTCATCAAACTGAGCGGCTGTGTTTTTGCGAACCCGAACGACTTTGTCAAACTCGTCCACTGCCGCGGTGGCTGCATCGCGGATGTCGCCCAGTGGCTTGGCCAAATCAAAGGTTTGCGATTCGGGAAGCCAAAAGTAGCTGTCCAGGATGTCGGTCGACTTCTTGACCAGATCGACATACAAATTCGCGTACGAATCATCCTGCTCGATCAGATTCATCACTTCGTGCGATTCGGCCATCGCGCGAACAATGTCTTTGTTACCGATCTTGTAGATGTACGACTCGGTTTTCTCGCCGACCTGAAAGTCTTCGCCGACGTAGGGCGTCTGCCAGATCTGCATCGCATGGTGCTTCTGAGCGGCTTCGTCGGTCTTGAAGTAGATCAGCTGGCCGTTATCAAAAATCGAAAAGCCGTTACAAATAACCGGAGTGGAGACTTCCTGCTCGATCATGTTGTAAGACAACAAGACGTAGTGGCCCGACGTCTGGTTGTAAAATACGTAGAGGTAGTCTTCGCCGTTGGACGACGGGATACGGCGATCAAACTTTAGATCTGAAATGCCGCTTTCGAATGTTTTGTAAACTCCGGTTTGGAGATAATAACCGTTGGAGAAAATCAAGCCGTGATCTTCGGGCAGCAACACGCAGGCGTCGGCGATCGAGTCAAGTCGGCGGGCCGATTGCGTCTTCTCGTTAAAGACCAGATAGCGAAAACTGTCTTCCTTGAACGGCTTAACTTTCAGCAAAATAATGTTGCCGACGATCGAGTAAAAGATCTCGGCGTCATCAAGCGTCTGATCAGGTTCGTCGACCGGTTCGGCGTAGATTCCTGATCCGTCCTGGGTATTGTCTTCTATCTTGATGGTCAGGTCGCCACCGACGGTTTCCACAAACACGCGATCGTCGATCGAGATGTGCGGATGCTCCCCGTCGCGGTGAAGGTCGCGATGGGTTCGGATCCATTTAAAATCGTGCTGCGGCGGCAGGGTGACTTCGTGATCACTGCGGTTGTCGATATAAGTCAGCTTGCCTTCGTCGTTGAGAAACTTGAAAGCTTTGGTGTCGTTGACTGACTTGCCGACCTGGAACACAAGATAAAGATGCGGGCCGCTGGTATAGAACCGCTGGAAGCTCGTGTCTTTGTAGTATTTGTAAAGCGAAAAGAAGTCCTGCTCGAAAGTGCCGTCGAGCAAAATGTCGAGCGGTTGCTCGTGCATCGCGCCATCGGCGTACTCAAATACGCCGAATACGTCAGCGATCTCGGTGACCGTTTTCAAGCCCATATGGACGTTGTAGCCGAAGATAAATTTATCTCCGACGGGAACGAGGTCCTGGGCGACGCAGTTGTTGGAGGTCGTGATTCGCTGGGTCGATATCAACTCGGTCGGAATCGAACCAAAGACTTCGCGTCGTTCTTCGTTGAGCTGATTGATTCGCTCGCGAAGCTCACCCGAATACGTTTGCAAACGATTTCGAATAATCTCGTACGTTCCGCGCTCTAACTGCGGTGCGTTGGAAGCTTCCGCCTGGGAGGCTTCTTGAGCGACTTTATCGGTTTCGAGTTGTTCAGGGGCGTTGGACATTCAATCAAATTCGGAATGAGGAATGCGGATTGCACAATAAGACGAGATACTGAAAGAATCGGAATCGAGCGCGTTATTCCGCGCTCTGGACTCCGAATTCCGCATTGGCCCTACGTGCTTTTGACTGCGTTAATCACAGTTCCTGCATTTTGCGTCGCCACTCCGGCGCGGTTAGCCGCTCCCATCATTGACTGAAGATTCTTCAATACTGCAGCATCGTTTGTCAGACCCATCATCTGACCGATCAAAGCTGCGACTGAGAGATTCTTCAGGTCTTCGGAAGTGACTCCGAACATGTCAATGTAGCGCTGAATCTCATCCTTGAACTGTCCCGGATCGCCATTGAAGAACGTTTCCTTGACGTCGGAAAGCACTGCGCTGTTGCCGACCAGGCGATCGACCTGCTTACCTGCAGTGATCGAGTTGACGATGCTGTCGAAGAACTTGTTGTCGCCACCGACGATGTCGATATTGGCGTTGGTCAAGGACTCGGCAATCATCTGGGCTTGAGCTTCTGCGATCTGGCGTTGAGCGTCGATAGCCGAAATCTCGATTTCCTTCTCTTTGTTAAGCTGAAGTTTGAATTCTTCGTGCTCCCGTCCGACACCGTCGAACAGTTTCATCGCTTCGGCCTTTTGGGTAATACCTTTAGCGTCGGCTTCGAATTTGAGTTCGATGACTTTGGCTTCGGCTGTACCTTCTTTTTCGATGGCCACAGCGTTTTCCATTTTGACTTGGGCTTGGGCCAATCCAGTTGCGGCAGCTTCGGCCTGGGCGGCTTCGGCGAGCAATTTCTTGGCTTCAGTTTCCTTTTCGGCCGCGTTTCGCTCGGCTTCAGCGGTCACGACGATCTTTTCAGCGTCCAATTCAGCGGCTTGCTTTTCGGCTTCAGCCTTCTGAACCTGCTTGACCAATTCCTGTTGCGCGGTCTCTTCGGCAGCCGTAACGGCGACCTGCTTTTTACGCTCGGCAGCAGCAAACTCTTTGGTGTCTTTGATCTTCTCTTCTTCTTCGACAACGGTTCGCTCGACCATGACGCGCTCTTTGATGACGTCCTGGATGTTTTTCTTTTCGACTTCGATCGCTTTTTCCTTTTCGATCTCGGCCAGCGTCACAACGCGCTCGCGTTCAGCGACTTCAAGGCCGCGTTCCTTCTCGACTCGCTCGGTCTCGACAGCGTCGGTCCGTTCTTTGCTTTTCGCCGCCACGATGACAGCTCGTAAACGGTTTTCTTCAGCGATCGCGATCTCTTCGTCAGCCGCGATTCGAGCAAGCTCGGATCGTTGACGTTCCTGTTCCTTGACGACGGCGGCTTCTGCTTCCTGGCGAGCGGTGATCTCGGCGATCTCTCGTTCCTGTTTCTCTTCGGCGTCAACTTGCTGACGCTCAAGGGCCAAGATGGCTTCTTTGGCTTCGACGTCCTGCTTCTTCAGCGTCATCTCTTTTTCGCGAGTGATCTGGTTAGCAAGCGTGACCTCTTTGGCGGTCAGGTCCGTGATCTTCTTGATACCTTCGGCGTCAAGAACGTTGTTAGGGTTGAGTTTCTCAAGGTCGGTCTGCTCAAGGTAGTCGATCGCGGCGTCGTCGAGGACGTAACCGTTGAGGTCGGTACCAATGATGCGTAGGATCTCGTCGCGGAACTCTTCGCGGGAGTTGTAGAGCTCAACAAAATCGAATTGCTTACCAACACTTTTGAGGGCTTCGGAGAATTTCGGTTCAAAAACCGTACGAAGGGAGACTTCGTCAGACGCTCGGTCACAACCAAGGAACTGGGCGACGCGTTTGACGTCTTCGATTTCCTTGTTGACGCGGACGAAGAAGGCAACCTTAATGTCGGCTCGAATGTTGTCTTTACAGATCAATCCGTCTTCACCACTGCGGTCGATTTCAATTCGTTTTACCGAAATATCCATCATCTCAACGATGTGCAAAATCGGAATAATGACCGCACGGTCAAAGCTGACTTTTGTTCCGCCAGCACCGTTTTTGATCAACGCTGAACCCTGGGGCACTTTGCGAAGGCACTTGATCATCAGTGCAGCAATACCGCCGCCGATGATAAGGAGTGCCAGCACGGCAACCAGGATCACCCAGTATATAGGGTTACCGTCGCCTTGCCCTAGAATGTTGGACTGAGCTAAAAGCAAATTCAAACTACCCATCTGTCTTCTTCTCCCACTTAGTGAGT
>CAYSQZ010000113.1:0-14631 GCA_964433035.1 uncultured Pirellulaceae bacterium
TTCCATTTTGCAAAACTAATATCACTTTTGCGTTTTATCTCGACATTTTCGTCATTGACAAGTTCAAAGTACTCATCAATCATGTCAAGGCTAACATGAAAAGCAACTCACCTAAACGTAACATCGACTTGTTATAAGTGCGATTCGTTTTTAATCGATACGCGATATCGATTGCCACCTTTAACCATCTCCAAGGACTTGCGATGTCTTGCTTAAACCAAATTTTGAGCTCCGTTTTTTCTTGTTTTAATAATCGGCGCTCGGTCAGGCAAAAACTGCCACAGGGTAAGCTGTTCAGTTTTCAGCAACTGGAGTCGAGAGAACTTCTTGCAGGATTCAACTTGAATCCAGCTGGAATCCTGATTATTGAGGGTGGTTCAGGGAACGACGTTGGTCAGGTTACGGCCAATAGTACTATTGTAAGAGCACGACTCACCGGTTTTGCGTTCCAGGATTTTCCTCGTTCGAGTGTCTCAAGCGTTACATTCCTTGGTCTTGCTGGAAATGATTCTTTTACCAATTCGACTTCAATAGACTCACGACTAGTCGGGGGGGACGGAAACGACACACTGATTGGTGGAAGTGGCAACGATACGATTAATGGCGGGGCAGGGAATGACACCTTGACCGGAAACGCTGGCGAAGATCGTCTGGTCGGATTCGGTGGAGACGACGAAATTCGCGGTGGAGCCGGAGATGATTTGGTTATCGGAGGCGATGGCGCCAACGAACTCTTTGGAGATGCAGGAAACGATTTGATTTTTGGTGGAGCCGATGTTGATCGTTTGTTCGGTGGAGACGGAATCGACGTTCTAGTTGGTTTTGAAGGTGACGACCTTCTGGACGTTGGAGATGGAGGAATCGTATCTCCGGGGACCGCGCAAGCGGACTTGGCCTTGGGCTTTGAAGGTAACGACGAACTGACTGGCGGTGACGGGCTTAACGTTTTATATGGCGGCGACGGAGACGATATCATCTCGGGAAATGGTGACGTAAACAGATTCCACGGCCAGAACGGTAACGACACACTAACTGGAAACGGTGGAGACGAGTTTCTCGCTGGTCAAAACGGTGACGACATCATCGTTGCCGGAGCTGGAAACGACTTTATACTTCCCGGCCAAGGTGATGACACGGTCAACAGTGGTAGTGGCAACGACCGCGTGGTTCTTCCTTCGGTTGCAGATGCCTACAATGTCTTTAGCGAGGACTCCACAGTTGGAGTCACTGGATCGGGCCAGGGATTTGACCGACTTACTAATACAGAGACGCTTCAGTTTTCCGATGGCTCAACGCTGGATGGATCTACGACACGAGCAAACAGGCGTGTTACGATCCGTCCAATTGTTGTTTCCAATTCCAACGGAAGTAATCAGGCTGAGTTCTTTGGTGATGCAGAGCAAACTCTTGACATCCAACTAAGAATCGATGAGATCTATGCGACTGCGGGTATCGATCTTGAATGGGAAACGCCCAGATTTTTGAATGACACGACAATCAACAATGGTGGATCAGGAAACGGGGCAGTTGGCAGGCTCGAATCAATCACTAACACCGGTGATCTCCTTGGGGGTCAAGCTGGAAGTTCCAATCCACAGGTAATTGATATGTATTTCCTCAACCGAACTCCAAGTAACGGTTCGACCAGCGATCTCTCGGTTGATGGGTTTGCTTTTATCGATGATAACGGCATTGGATTTCACACAGGTAGTACTTTGGTGACAACTCCGGAATTCCGCGAAAGTGTGGCTCGGGTAGCTGCTCACGAAATCGCCCATAACCTTGGACTGGCTCACACCACAGCCGCCAACAATTTGCTAAGCCCAACGATCGCTAACACGAACCTTACGTCACCACAGATCAGCACGCTACGTGACAGCCAGTTTTCTCTGCCGACAACTGCGGCTACGCAGGCTGAGGCGGATCCATCTTCGGGTGCTGATTTCGCACCAGAGCCTTTGTCAGGGGCAGCCGGCGGCGTTCAAGCCGACGGTTCGTCAGCGACTGGCGGTTGCGGCGGCTGTGGAGTTTGTAGTGCTTGCACAGGTGCTTAACTGCAAAGCAATTACTGGGCCGAGGTTTTGAATCCGTTGGGACCACCGGAAATCCGTTTGCCCTTTTCAAGCGGCCAACTGGCGACACGATATCCGTTTTCGTGAAGCCAAGCCTTAACTCGGTTGTGGCTGCCATAACTTTCCGGGTAAACCCAGATCGAAACAGTCGTATTGGCTGATCGCTTACGTTCAAGCCGTTTTCGAAACTCCGATCCGGGACTAATCGCGGCTTCGACCGCTTCGCCGAACTGACGAGCAAGCGGGTAGATCGTGAACTGCTTAAACTCGACGGCGCGAACCCACTCCTCTCCGTACTGGGTTTTACGATTTACGCTCTTGGCTCTCAACTCGTACTGGAGACGATAGTTTTCAATTGGACCGAGAGTTTCGATCGTTCGATCTGCCTGGTCAAGCTTCTCGGATTTTATTTTCCATTCAGATTTCATCTCTGCAATCAACTCATCCATGGGAACATAGCTGAGCTTGCCATCTGCAAGCCGGAAATGGATCTCTTCAGAAAATACTGTTTTCGCAATTGGGCTCGGAAAGTGATCGATGACTTCGGTCTTGGGCTGGCTGACCTCAACCGCGTTTTTCTCTCTTTGAAGCTCATCAAGCTGGCTTTCGAGATCTCGCTTTTCCGATTCGAACGCAACCTGCATTTCAATCGCCTGCTTTTGTTTGGCGATCGCCGCTTCATGATTCGCTAAAGCGACAGTGTGCTGCCGCCGGGCTGATTCATGTTTCTGCTTTTGCAATTCGATCGCCAATTGGTTTTCAACTCGCTGCTTGGCCATTTGCTTTTTGACAATTCCCAGCTGCACTAACATCTGGTGGCGCTTATCGGTCAAACTGGCCGCAAACTGGTTCTCCTTAATAATCCGGTCTTCAAGTTGATGATTGTCCGCGTGAAGCTTGGCGGCGGTGTCTGAAGATCGTGACAGCTCCTGCTTAAGCTGGGATATTCTGGCTTCGAGTTCGGCGTTGGCTTTGGGCTTTTTCATTTTGGCCGAACCCGCTTGTGCGCTGACGACGACTACCAAAATGATCAAAACGCCAACCAAATTGGCGACGATATCGAGAAACGAATCTTGACCGGTCGTGATTTGCTTGACGCTCATTGCTGCTCCCGATCTGAGTTGGCTGGCGAGACCGTCAAACCACTGTTGCGGAGCAAGCTTTTAATTTCCTGATATCGTTGATTGCCTCCCTCAAGAATTCGAAATCGCAATTGAGGTTTCCAGTAAGCATTGGCACCCGGAATCCCCCATTGATCGATCTGAGCCCAGATTTCATCAATCAATGGGTCAATCGAACCCGCAGTGTCGCCATTGATCAAAATTCTTTTCGATACATTGCCGTTGAAAACTTCCAAAGCTTCATGACTACAAACGACTCGAATCGGCCGGACGTAACCGGTAGCGCCTGGTGTCTGGGTTGGCAACGCCCAGTTCTCACCGCGATCACTGGCAAGGGATTGCCTTCCATGGGCACCGCCGTCGCCGTCTTGATTGCTTGAATCGCTTGAAGCATTTAAAGCGTTTGTGTTTGGAGCTCTCTCTGATTGGTCGAAACGGGTTGAGTCATTGGTGCCCTTGGAGCTGGAACTGAATTCATTCTCGGCAACCCCTGTTTCATGTAACTGGTTTTGCTGCCCGGAGTGCAAATCGTTCTCGGCCACATCATACTCCGACTCGCCTCTGTGACTGTCTCGCGAAACTCCCGAAGCAGCTGAGACATATGAATCGTCACTATCTTCTGGATACGCTGAACCATCGCCGTAATCGTCGAACTGTCCGGCGTTGGAAACAAAGCCTCCTTGAGCTCCCGCAGCAACCAGTCCAGGCCGTAGATTTCGCTTTGAGCCACGTGTTCTACCTGCAATGCGCCCCTGCGAGGGTGAACCGTATTGCCCCTCGCCCGATCGCTGCTGATATCTAGCTCTGGCGATCCGCTGTCGTTGTTGTAATCGGGCTTCATTGATCGCCTCGAGAACTTCTGTCTGAAGCTGCGGGTCTTTGACACCAAAATCAAGATCAGTCTGTTTTTCAACCAACTCATATCCAAACTCGTCATCCCAACTCTTCATCGCCTGGCGTGCCAGAACAAACGTTTCGGCTCCACCGGGCCGAACAACGATCAAAGGATACGCGGTGCCCTCTTCACCAGCTAAGTCGTATTTTCGCCAGTACTCTCGAATCGTCAGTAGAGCCGAATCAAGCATGTTGCCCGGCTGAAGCGGTGGCACGAACTCTGATTTCGCCAATTTGATTCCTGAAGGCTGAAGCGTAATCGCATCGTGCGTACACTCCATAAAAATGGGACGCCGAAACGTTCCGCCGCCGCCTTTGTGCGGCACAATCACAAACTTAGCGGGCCCATCCTGCTGAACAGTCGAACGTTTCGCTTCAAGGTCTTCGACGGCTTGAGCGATTTTTGTTCTCAATTCTTCCAGCACCTTTTGGTTTTGAGTTTCGTCAATTTGAAAACTCAAGGGAACCTCTGGTAACACTGGCGCTGCGGGATCCTTGAGCTGAGCGATTTTTTTGGTTTCACGATCCAGTTCAAGCAAATCCTTGCCGACCCGGCCAAGCTCTCGTTTGAGTTTTCGGATATGCTCTTGGACGTGACTGCGGTTGGCGCGCGAATCAGCCAGTCTTGACAGGGCTTGGGGGCGCACCATCTCCAGACCCTCTATCTGCGCAAGCCTCAGCTCTCGTTCTGATTCCAACTCATCGATTTCGGCTTGCTGGGCCTCTTCCGACTCAGTTTTGATTTGACGGACTTGATCGTCGGCAGCTTTGACCGCCATCACCAGCATCATGATTAGCACACCAAGGGTGCAAATCAACACAGCAAGAAACGGGAATAAAGAAACGCTCAAGCGGGTTCGCCTGGCTTTGGATCGCGTTTTTCGATGACGCCTCATGCGACATTCTTATTCGAATCTGGTGAACTATCATTCGAACTGTCCGGATTGGCGACGCGAAACGGCAAGATAACATCTCGCTGGGTTTGCGAATCAGATTTCGATTGCTTGGCGGTCGAGCGCGACAACACCTCGTTCAAGTAAGACTGAAAATCAATAACCCCTGGTGATTCAGAATCGGTCGCCGGACTGTGCGCCTCCAACCCCAGGAGTTCAGAAATCTGAAGTTCGGGACTTTGTGGCTCGGGACTTTGTGGCTCGGGAGTCTGCGATTCGGGAAGTTGAATTTCGGGAACTTGCTCTTGGTCTCCGATGAAGTTCCTGACAACGGGTACTTGCTTAGATGGCTGCAAAAGCGACGTGATGTCTTCCTGTTTTTTGGGATTCTGTACGGTGTTGGAATCCAATGAATCCAATTGCTTTTGCGACAATAGGTCCCGAAGCAATCCAGTCTGCTCACTGAGCTCATTTTGCTGAGCCGCCAATTGCCGAGCGCTATCGGATAACGTAACCTGCCATTGCTGCCAACGGCGTGCCATCGCATCGTCGGCTTTTTCGATCGTCTCACCAAGATAATGAGCCAGATTGGATACGTTTTCATCAAGTGCTTGGGACATACTGTCCTGCACTTGAAGGTTCGTATCGGTCAACGTTGATGCCCACGCTTGCTCGGCTGAGTGGATCGTCTTCTTCCAAATTTCGGTTTGCTCTTCAACTGAAATTCGATTCGCTTCGACGATACTCTGAGCCATCTGCTGATAGGAGTCGGATCGACCACCTTGAATCGAAAAGTGACGGCTCAACTCGCCTTGAGCTCGTTGATCTACAAGAAGCAGCAATTGGGTTTCGAAACGGTCGATCAGAAACTGACCGAACATCAACAGCATTGATAGCGTGAGTGCCAGAGCAGTTGTATCAAACGCAATGTAAAGATTGCCGCGCAGTCCATCCATCATGGTCTGCAGGTTGTTGTTGGGACCAACATCGATGCCGCCAAGTGCCTGAGAAATTCCCAGAACCGTCCCAAGGAACCCCAGCATCGGAGTCGCCCAGATCAAAATCTGAACCAACGAGTAGCGCCGCTGCTGATGATCAAGATCCAGATCGGCCAGATGTTTCAGTTCGTCTTCAAGACCTTCTGTTGAGTCAGTTCGATATACAAAGTAGAGCCCGCTTTGCAGACGCTGCCAAAGGTAATGGTTCTGAAGCCACTTCGGTAATTGGGAAATCTTTTTTCCCAATCGAGTCGCTTGAGCCGATGTTGTTTCGGGGTCGCTGGGCTCAGTTTCGAGCCTTGCACCTCCAACAGGAGCGCCCGCTTTTGGCGAATCGGTGAGGGCGAGTTCAGTTTGCGATTCGCCCAACTCCTCTTGGGCGTCGCCCAAAGTTATTTTCTTTTCGCCAATGAATTGCTCGAAAACGTTGCTGGCAATCAAAAGCAGCGATGCCAACCCAACAAAAAACATTCCTACAGTGACTTTGGAGACGGGATGCCCAGTCAAGTAACGCAGCACCGTGTCATTGCTGATGTGCTCTTGATTGATCGAGTACGCCAGGGCCAGATACATCATCAGCCCAAAGCAAACTGGAATCACCAGCGATGGTAGTACTGCTATCCAACTTGACGAACGTCTCACAGACTTCCCTGCAATGTACTGAGCTTGAACTACCGCCGAATCTGAAACTGATTTTGCGATCGGAGTAGATGAACAATAAGCGTCCCAACACTTCGCCGTTGAGACAACAACTCTTTCTTAATCGGAAATATCACCGCAGCTAGAACAGCTTTTGTTTTCGCTACCGGGGAATTTTTCGGAAACGATTACCTTTTCCGGGGAACCGGCAAACTCGAACGTTTTTAGCCAAAGATCTGTTGATACTTGGACGATAAGCCCCTTAAAGAATCTAAATCCAAGTACATCTGAACCCTCAGATATGAATATCCCAGGGGGGTGAGACCCGGTTTGACTTCGGTCGCCGGGTTTCTTTTTTGCGCTATCAAGACTTGGGCAAGGCGCCTCGACTGGGCGAAAAGCGTGCTCACGCTTAAATTGAAGCGATTGTTTCGAGCCTGCCTCAGCCAGCCAGCAACGCTAGCGATATAGCAAGCGAGCCAGCTTTTGCCTGTTGGTCTGTCGAAGCTGAAATGATGAGGTGCCATGGTTGGCTCGCGTAAACATGTCATCCGAGCGTGAGGTATGACACCATTCAACTGATCAACTCAGGTCTACCTGACCACAGTGGTTCAAATTGCCGGAATGGCGTTGCACCAAAGTTTCAATTTAAAAGCAAATTCAAATGCCAACCAGCAAGCCATTTCAACTGATGCCGTGGCTCCGATTGCTTAGAATTCCGAACCTGCCCTCTGCCGTTTCGAATATCCTGATGGCCTATCTATTGGTCAACCAAACGTGGACGCCCGTGCTGCCGCTGGTCTTGTTGATTGTTGCGTCGGCAGCAATGTACTCGGCAGGCATGATTCTCAACGACGTTTTTGATTTTGAAATCGATCTTGAGCAGCGTCCTGAGCGCCCGATCCCTTCGGGTGCAATTTCAAAATCCCTGGCCGCGTCAGTCGGGTTCACATTGCTGATTGGGGGAGTCAGCATCGCAAGTCTTTGCGGTGCAAGCTTTGGAGCAGGATCGTCTTGGGCTTGGCGAACGGGGATACTGGCAACCATTCTGGCGGTCTGCATTGTGCTGTACGACGGTCCTTTAAAGAGAACTGTTCTGGCACCGTTTTTAATGGGCGGTTGTCGGACGCTTAATATTCTGATGGGAGCAAGCACGTTTGTCGGGCTTGGCAAAAGCGAAGAAGGAATCGCTGCGACCGGAGTTGGCACTGGCATTGAAGGGGCGGGCCTTGGAATGCTTGCCAATAACGAGCTACTAGGTTTACCGCTGTTGGTTTGGTGGATCGCGATTGCAATCGGCGGGTTGATCGCCGGGGCAACATTGCTGGGGCGAAACGAAGCCGCCAAAGCCCAAAACCGTTTCTCATTAGTCTTCGGGGCACTGCTGGTGACGGTCAGTTTGATCGGTTTGGCGGGTGCGGTGTATTGTCCATCATCGCCGCTGCCAGATGCATTCCAAATCTCTGAAACTCAAAAAACGATCTTTCCGATGTTCATCGGTTTTATGTCGCTGACCATTCTCCGCCGGGTCTTTGTTGCGGCGGCGAGCATGAAACCGGCAAGCATCCAACTGGGTGTCGTTTCAGTGCTTCGCAGCCTGATCATCATAGACGCAGCGATTTGCTATCTCGCCGTTCCGTATCAAATCACCTACGCTCTAGTCGTTTTGTCGCTACTAATCCCGACCCTGTGGTTGGGACGAATTTTCGCATCGACTTAGCTTGAGAATTTAGACGGCTATCCAACCGTTGGAACCAAACGATTCCCGTCACCTTACCTGCTCACGGACTTCGTCGGTTTTAGTTCATATTGTCAAAGGAAAAGAGGAAAAGGGTCGGTTGTGACCCCCAAAAATGTTAGGACGGACACGCAAGGCTTCCCCCAATTCTGACAAAAAAACTGTTGCCAACCGATGTGTATTGCGGATATTGGCTACTGCGATAAACTGTTTTTGGCAGGAGGGTTAAGTGCTTCAAAATTTGATAGCGCCAACGCCCGCGTCCTTTTTTGAGTTCAAGCGTTTTAATTTACGAATGAAAATTCTCGCTGGAAAACTGAACTTTGTCTCGGCGGTGATTTGCCTGCTGGCGGCAGTGTTTGCCCTCGACGTCGTGTCGATCAATCACAACCTGTCAGATCAAGGCCAAACCAAAGTTGTTGAATTCGACCTTGAGGAATGCACCGCGTTTGCCGAACGTTGCCGTAAGCGTGAGTCGCGATCGCTACGACAAGTTACAAACCTGCCCTTATTCAAACGAACGACAGGCGGTTTTCTATACCGTTCTCAATGTCGCTTTTTCTGTGCTCCGACCGAACGTGATCAACTCAACGGATTCGGTGGCTTCTTACGCACTTAATTGTGACAACTGCGTAATTTAGTCAAGGTCGGGTCGCTGCTAAAGTGACATCAATCTTGACAATCTTCCTCTGAGCAGCAAATTTTCTGCATTGAGTCCATTCTTTAGTTGGATTGATGCTTCTAAATCGAGACGCCCCAGAGAACCGCATTGTCGTTAAGCTACCAAGTCAAGAAATCAGAATAGAAAAACGTTAAATGATCGAACTAAGAAACTGGAAGAGTGACCTTCCTTCTGGACTCGTTGTATTCCTCGTGGCGATTCCCCTTTGTCTGGGCATCGCACTGGCTTCAGGCGGCTCGGCGTTGTCTGGCATTATTGCCGGCATCTCTGGCGGCCTGATTGTAACCTTGTTCAGCAACTCGTCGTTGGGCGTTAGTGGACCGGCGGCTGGCCTGGTCGCTATTGTTGCTCCGGCGATTGAAGAACTGGGCTTTGAGAACTTTCTCCTGGCGGTGGTCCTTTCTGGCGTGATCCAGCTTGTCCTCGGGTTTCTTCGCGCCGGCACGATTGGCTACTACTTTCCCACAGCGGTGATCAAGGGAATGTTGGTCGCGATCGGCTTGATCATCGTGCTCAAACAGATCCCCCACGCACTTGGTTACGACAAAGACTACGAAGGGGACTTGGCGTTTAAGCAAGCCGACGGGCACAACACTTTTTCCGAGCTGCAACACGCATTCACCCACCCTTCAGCTGGCCCGGTGATCGTGACACTGATCTGTCTGGCAATCCTGATTCTCTGGCAGTCGAAAATCATTTCACGGTTCTCGTGGAGCAAGATCATCCAAGGGCCCTTGGTCGCCGTTTTAGCTGGCATCGGATTGAATCTGGCTCTCAAGAATACCGGTATTGCGATCAGCGAAGACCATCTCGTCACTTTGCCTACAGAGAACTTGGCAAGTCAGATCCGCATGCCCAGCCTGGACATGATCAGCAATTCGGCGATCTACGTGACCGCGTTAACGCTGGCGATCGTGGCGAGTATCGAATCACTGCTGTGCGCCGAAGCCACCGACAAGCTTGACCCGCAGCGCCGCCAAACCGATCTTAACCAGGAACTCAAAGCCCAGGGACTGGGGAATATCGCTTCGGGAATGGTTGGTGGTTTACCAGTCACCCAGGTGATCGTGCGTAGTTCTACCAACATTCAGTCCGGTGGAAAAACTCGACTTGCTGCGTTCTTTCACGGAGTGTTGCTGCTCGTCTGTGTGGCAGCAATCCCGACTATACTAAACCTGATTCCGCTGGCGAGCCTCGCGGCGATTCTGTTTGTTGTGGGCTACAAGCTTGCCCACCCAGACAAGTTTAAAACGATGTTCAAGCACGGCTGGACTCAGTTTCTACCGTTCATCATCACGATCGTGGCGATTCTGATGACCGACCTTTTAATCGGAATTGGAATCGGATTGGTCGCTTCGATTTTCTTCGTTCTCTTCAACAACAGAGGAGGGTCTTCGATTTTAGCTGGGCTCAAGGATCAATGGGTTGAATCGAAGGAAGTCGATGGCAAAAAAGTCTATAACATGAATCTGCCAGAGCGTGTTTTCTTCATGAGCAAAGGCTACTTTCAAAAACAGCTCGCTTCGATCGAAGCCGACTCCAAAGTCGTTGTCGATGCTTCCAAATCCAGTTATATCGATCAAGACATTTTGGATTTGCTTAATGACTTTGAAACCAACGCAGAGTTTAATAATATCGACCTCCAAAAAATCGGGTTCGACGACAAGGACTGATCTTCGCAGTTGGACGTAGTCGCCGTTTAGTCGGCTTTCACTCCGCCCAAGATGCGTATTGCACGCTACTTTCAGCTGGGAGGTTGATTTATTATTGGCAACCTGACGCTTAAGCGAGAATAATGCGATCATTGAGGTCCTCGCTAACGCGTCGGGTTACCATTTGAGTTCACAACTTTCACCCAACAACATCCGTTCAAGTTGAACTTAGGTGCCAGCAGAACTGTCGCTTCTGTGCAGGACAGTTTATGCTGGAAGTTGCTGAAGCGCTTTCAATCAACGCATCTCGCCTCAGCGCGGCTTCTTTGATATCACCGCCTGAAGGCTTCCAATGATCATTGGCTACAACACCAACGGATTGTCCAACCACTGTGCCCAAGACGGTTTGGAACTGCTTGTCCAGACGGGTTATCGAAGTATTGCAATCACGGTCGATCATGGCTGGCTAAGCCCTCGCGATCCAGGTTCTGATTTGCAAGTTCAACAATTCAAGCATTTCCTGCAAACCCATCAATGTGCCAGCGTCATTGAAACTGGCGCAAGATTCCTGCTCGATCCGACGTCCAAGCATTCGCCGACGCTTCTGAGCGGCGAGGCCTCTGAGTCTCAAAAGCGAATTGACTTCCTCAAGTACTGTATCGACGTCGGCGCTGAACTGGGCAGTGATTGCGTTTCTATCTGGTCTGGGATCAAGCCGGCAGACATTTCTTTTCACACGGCGGTTGATCGCTTGGTGAAGAATCTTGAGCCAGTGCTCGCTCACGCTGACCAACGAGGAATCGACATTGGCTTTGAACCCGAACCGGGAATGCTGATCGACACCACTGGGCGTTTTGAGCGGCTGGTTCATTTGGTCGATTCACCCCGCTTTAAAATGACAATGGACATTGGCCATCTTTTTTGCCTGAGCGAAATTCCGATAGCAAACTATATTGAGAAATGGGCAGACTATCTGGTCAACATTCATATCGAAGACATGATCTCAGGCGTCCATGAGCATCTATTGTTTGGCGAAGGGCAAATTTACTTTCCGCCGATCATTGAATCGCTTCGTGGTGTTGGCTACAACCGAGGCGTGCATATTGAGCTTAGCCGCCACAGCCACAATGCGGCTCAAGTGATCAAGGAGTCGTACAGCTTTTTGGCTCCTATCATTCAAAAAGCGTTAGCCAACAATTGAACGGAATTTAGTTTGTCTCAAGTCTGCGTTATCAATGTTGTCGGGCTAACGCCCCAGCTGCTGCAACACGCGCCGCGGCTATCGGCGGTGGGAACCGCGGTGCCTTGGCAGAGCCCGCTTCCCGCGGTGACAGCGACGTCGCAAGCAACCATGTTGACCGGCCTGACTCCGGCCCAACACGGCATCGTTGGAAACGGTTGGTACTTTCGTGACACTCAAGAAATTCGTTTTTGGCAACAGGCCAACTCACTGATTCAGGGAGAGAAGCTTTACGAGAATTACGAAACGGCCAAAATGTTTTGGTGGTTCAACCAGTCCTCGGGCGCGAAGTACAGTGTCACCCCCAAACCGCACTACGGCTGTGACGGCTCGAAGATCTTTGACATTCTTGATTTTACTGAATGCGACCTGACCAAAAAGCTCGGCCCGTTTCCGTTCTTCAGTTTCTGGGGGCCCAAAGCCGGTCTGCCCAGTTCGAAATGGATCGCCTCAGCGACCGCGACGGTCATGCGAGAGAAAAAGCCACAACTCACGCTGGCCTATCTTCCGCACCTCGATTATGACTTTCAACGCAAGACGCCCGACAATCCGCGTCGCGTCGCCGAGGTAGATCGCTGCGCCGGGACGATCATCGACGCGGCAGAAGAAATCGGTGCTCAGGTGGTCGTGGTCTCCGAATACGGTTTGGTGCCCGTCAGCAAACCAGTCCACATCAACCGCGTGCTCCGAGAAGCGGGTTTGCTTCATATCCGCAGCGGGCCGTTTGGTGAAACGTTGATTCCAGGCGAGTCAGAAGCCTTCGCTGTCGCAGACCATCAAGTCGCTCATGTTTACGTCCGGCGATCCGATCGAATTGCCGAAGTTTCCAAGTTGCTCGAATCAGTTGATGGAATCGACGATGTGTTTCGACCAGGTGACATCGAGCTCCAACACGCACGAAGCGGCGAACTGATCGCGCTTGCCAAACCAGATTCCTGGTTTACTTACTATTACTGGCTCGACGACGCCAACGCGCCAGATTTTGCTCCGACGGTCGATATCCATCGAAAACCGGGCTATGATCCGTGCGAGCTTTTTATCACTTCGAAAGCCAAAGCGTTAACACGGGTGGCGCAAAAAAAGCTTGGGTTCCGATACAAAATGGACGTCATACCATTGGACGCAACGCTGGTAAAAGGGAGCCATGGCCTGCTAAACGATCCACAGACGGGCCCGCTGGTGATTGGTCCGGCAGATCCTCCAGAAGATATGAAAGACTTCAAGGGCTACATCGAAAGACTGTTGGCCAGCTGAATTGATACTGTGGCCTTGGCTGGAATCAAGTAAGTAGACCGCAGGTCAAACCAGGCAATCATTCTGCTGACAGAATTTAGCTTCCAAAAAACAATCATGAAAATCCTACTCACCAACGACGATGGCTGGGGCGCCCCTGGCCTGGAAAAGCTTGAGCAAATCGCAGGCGAGTTCGGCGACGTCTGGGTTGTGGCACCGGCAAAACCGATGAGCGGGATCAGCCACCAATTGACGTTCGAAGTGCCAATGGCATTTGAAGAAAAATCACCCCAGTCGTTTTCACTCGACGGCACGCCGGCTGACTGTGTTCGCGTTGGGCTGACCCAGCTTCAAGTTCAGTTTGACTGGGTATTATCGGGCATCAACCGAGGCGCAAATCTTGGCACTGACGTCAATGTCTCTGGAACGGTTGCAGCGGTGCGAGAAGCCAGTCTATTCAACGTTCCCGGAATCGCTTTCTCTCAGCACCTGCGGCACTTCAACGCGCCCTTCGATTGGTCGCGGTCGGGGCAACTAGCCCAACGAGTTATTCCCCAACTGTTAGCCAGAGAAATTGCAACCAACAATTGGTTCAACGTCAACTTGCCTGACATTGGTGACCGCGAAACAAGCGAAGTTAAGATCGTCGAAGCCAAGCAGGACCTAAACCCTTTGCCGGCCAAGTACATCACATCAGAATCCGGCGAGTTACTCTACTGCGGAAAGTACAACGAACGCCCCAGAACTCCTGGCCATGACGCCGATGTTTGTTTTTCGGGCGCGGTTTCAGTCACGTTGCATTGATTTCCCAAGTCGTTTGGCCGTCAAAAATTTACCATATTACCAGCGCTGAGATTTCCCTTGGAATTGGTGCATCCTCTTGTTTAATCACCTCTCCTTCAGGGGAAGGCCGAGAAAAAACGAAGAAATCGGCGCTCGAACTCTTGGCTTTTTGCATCTAACCACCGGCTATCAGGAGGTTTACACTGGAACATACGGCAATTTAAGAAACTACTTGTTTCTGCGTTTCAGCTTTGCGAAAATAAATTGGTTGGTTCGAACACTGCTAAGTTACTCGAGCCTGCAAAATTCACTTTAGATTCACACCAAGTTCAACTGGCAAAAGAAACGATGCTTGGAGCGTCGCCATTGCATTGACAAGGGAATGTAAACACAAGGAATAAAACCGCGATCGAATAATCAAAACGCAAATACTCGAAAGGGACTCAGATGGGAACTATCGATACGATTAGGAACGTCATTTTGTGCGGACACGGATCGGCGGGCAAAACCTCGCTCGCCGACACCTTTCTCAGCCTGACCGATGTTGTCAGGGGGTCCCACAATGTTGAAGATGGGACCAGCATTTGCGACTTTGACCCGGAAGAGAAAAAGCACAAATACTCGATCGAAGCAGCCGCCATTCACTTTGAAAATGGCGGCTTTCGTTTTAATGTGATCGACACTCC
>CAYSQZ010000114.1:0-14595 GCA_964433035.1 uncultured Pirellulaceae bacterium
GACCCATTGGCGGAACAATAAAAGAGCCATGGCATGTCGCGGATTGATGTCGGACGTCAAGCAGCATCGCGATTTCAAATTCTTTGACGTTTGGTCTCTCCTGAAACCCAAAATAAGAACAGGACCCAGCGAGATTTCTTGTCTATGAAAGCATTTCGTTTCTCTACGACGATGATTTGCGGACGCGCCGGAGTAAACACCGAATTTGCAAAACCTCCTGGACGAAATTTTACTGAAGACCGGCGGCAAGGAATGACCGCTGCAGAACAATGAAACATGGTTTACTCTTGTCTTTCAATTACCACACAAGCCAAATGCAAAAATTTTATACATGCTCGTTAGCTTTACTTCTCGAGGGTGACGGTGTTAACTGAGGCCGACCGATAACTGGAATAGCTTCGCCGAGTTCTTGTTCAGTTCGTCAAAGGTTCCGCTCGCCTGACCTCAGTTACTTCCAAACCCAGTTAACGAGGACTTCGATGTCCGGGTGAAGACTTTTGTGCACGGGACAAGCTAAGGCGGCATCCTTTAGCATCTCGGCCTGTGGGTGATCGGCGGGGATGGGCATTTCGATCGCCACCGCCAATTGGCTGATCCTGCGCGGCGAGGCGGACATTGATTTATCAACGCCAACCTTCAAGCCAGTTAGATCGATCTCATTGCGATCGGCCACAATTCCCATAATCGTAGCCATGCAAGACGCTAACGCCGTGGCCACTAAATCAGTCGGCGAAAACGATTCGCCCAATCCGTGGTTATCCACTGGGGCGTCCGTGTGAAGCTTATTACCTGAGGGTTGGTGAACTGCCTCGCAACGAAGCTGGCCCTGATAGTCGATGTCGGTGTGTACCATTTTTCTGTTCTCCATTCTCAAACTGGGGCGTCAGGATAGAAATATCCAAGGTAGGGTTATTGATTCCGTTTAAATTGGATCCGAAAGCGGATCATAAACATCTGGCCTTCGGTCCTTCATCCGATGAACTTCATGCTCTCCGGGGACGCTGACCAAGTGCTTTTGACGAGCAAGCTGAGGATCTATTTCCGCGTACAAAATTGCTTCCTCGGCATGATCAGCGAACGCCAGATTCGCTCCGCGCGGATCGCAAATTTTGCTTTTCCCAATAAAGTCAAAACCGCGCTCGGTTCCGACTCGGTTAACCGACATGTAGTACACGTGATTTTCAAGCGCTCTAGCGTTGGGAATCAGATCTGAAGTCAATCCAGAACCGGGTGGCCAATTGGTTGGCAGGGTGATCAAGTCCGCCCCTTTGACCGCCAGAACCCTGGCCGCTTCAGGAAACGAACTGTCGTAACAAATATTCATTCCAATTCGAACCTCGGGCGTAGAAATGACTTCGAATGGGCGATCGCCTGGTGTTGTAAAACGATCGATACCCAGGAACGGTAGATGGACTTTGCGATACGTACCCAGAATTCCCTGAGGACCGACCAGCGCCAGCGAGTTAAAAATCTTCTCACCAGCCAGTTCCAAAAATCCAAACACGACCATCGTATCATGCTCTCGACAAAGCTCAGCAACTCGCGCTACCGATGGCCCATCAACAGGCTCGCTAACTGTCCTTGCTTCTTCAGCCGATTCGAAACAGTAACCTGTAACTGTGCATTCAGGAAACACAGTCAACTGCGCCCCTGCCGCTGTTGTCTCGCTTAATCGAACCGACAGCTTTTCCAGATTCGCATCCCGGTTAGCAAATTCGATATCCATCTGGACACCGGCGATTTTCAATAGCGACATAGCTCAATCTCCCCAATTTGGGATTTAAGGTTTCTTCTGGGCAGGCGTGGTAATCAAACGGTTGGCTTCATCTCGTAACGACTGATAGCCTGGGTGTCGCGGATCGGCTTCGAGAAGCTGCCTGATATACTTCATCGCGTTCTCTCCATCCTTAACGTGAACGTAAAAAGTCGCCATGCCCAACTGATAAGTCGGATTGTCAGGCGCCTGGCTGTACGCCTCGAGCAAATGCTTCTTGGTCGCCGCAACGTCTTTTTGCACGAAGCTACTCATCGCGAAACGATAGTGCAGCCCATGAGTATCCTGAAGACCTTGGGATCGCTCGAGATCAGTCTTAAGCAGCTGATGCTCCTCCATTCGCAATCGCTCGACCGTCTCGGCCGTCGCGATCATCTTCTGGCCCCGTTGCTGCATTCGTTGTCGCATCTGTTGAAGCTGTTGAGCATTCATGCTCCCTTGGGGGCGAGTCTGACGGAGTTCCTGCTCCAACTGTCGCACGTCCAAGTCAAGCATCGCCGCCAAGTTGGTTCGGGGCCCAGCAAGATTAGGCTCAACCGTAATCGCCGTTCGATAATCATCCTTAGCTCGCACGCGATCGCCAAGCATTTCATGCAGACTACCCAACATCATGTGAAAACCCGCTCGATCGTTCTCGATATGTAACGACTGCTTCAACTCTGAAAGCGCCCGATCGAATTGTTCACGCTGCCGAGGATCTGTATATGCCGAACGCGACTGTGGATCAATCGCCGCAAAGACCCTCGCGGCTTCCATCCTGACGCGGAGCCTGGGGTGATCAAGCAAACCGGCAATGGCCTCCACGACAGCACGCATTTCCTGAGAATTGGAACCAGCCCCCGCTTGCGAATATCTCTGGCGACCAGCGATTCGCCCGAGCTCCAATTCCAACCTCATCATCGCCGCCACAACGACTTTGGGATCGGCGTCGCCGAGGGCTTTGATCGAAACCTCCAACGAAGCTTCACCACCGTCGGCAACCAAACCGGAAAAAGCGCTGGCCCGCACAAAAGTGGGAATTCGCTGGTCGGTCACCATCGAAATTAGCGTGGGAACTTCAGACTCGCCACCGGCAAGCCCTTGGGCCAACTGCTCGTAGTACATCGTTTTTTCGAGCGAAGGCTGAGCCGAATACCACTTCTTTGTCGCCTCAAGCATCGCAGTGTCGACGCGTTTCAACTCGGCGGCAACAACTTCGTCGCCTTCCTCGGCAGCGACAATCCAATCAAGATACTGCAATAGTGGCTTTTTTGATTCCCGCTCAGCCAGGTTTTTGGAATCGATGTGACACCCTGAACAAGCATTGGGAGTCCCGAAGCTGACGCTTAAGTCAGGTCTGGGAACTCGCAAACTGTGATCGCGACGTGGGTCAATCATCATGTAAGTCGTCGCAGGCATGTGGCAATCGACGCAGTAAGAACCGGGTGTACCAGGTTCATGATGATGATGATTGATGGAGTCGTATTTACCTGCCGAATGTTGATGACAAGAAGTACAGAGCTGGTTGCCTTCAAATTTTACTTTGGTTGAATGTGGGTCATGACAATCGGTGCAGCGAATGCCATTGTGATACATCTTGCTTTGAATAAACGAGCCATAAACATAATCTTCTTCGCGGACCTGACCATCAACGTGGTAAACAGGATCCGTCACAACCTGGATTGCAAAATAATCGTCGAAGTTGCAACCTGGCTGAAACCCTTCTTTGAACACTGTTCGGCGAGAATGACACGGCGCACAGGTTTCAATTTGCGGACGATTGCTCTCCGTTTTCAGCTTTGCCAAACCGTAGCCGTGGTTGCGATCCCAGAAAAGACTTTTTCGATTGGCCAACTCGACGTGATAACTACCAGGGCCATGACAGGCTTCGCAACTAACGTCAATTTCTGAAAACGTCGTTTTATATTCATTGGCCAGCGGACTGAAATTCTTTTTCAAATCAGTGCTGTGACACGCGGCGCAACTGGCGTTCCAATTCTGCGTAATCCCGGTCCAATGCAATGGATCATCTGGCTGAATTTTCTCGTCCACGTCTGGCGGACGCAGGAAAAACCATTCTTTCTTGTTGGTGTCCCAGGAAACCCGCAACACCTGAACCTTTCCGATCTCATGGGGCTGGGCATCTTCGGGTCGCTCGATCTCAACCATGTACTGCTGAAGCGGACGGACACCAAATACATATTTGACTTCGAAGTCCTGCATCTCTCCGTCAGGGCCTTCAGTGTTGATCATGAACCGCTTACCATCGCGAAACATTCGAGACTCAATGCCGTAATGCTCGATTGTCTGATCGTCAAAATCCGCCAACACCGTTTCGTCGGTCGCTAAGTCCATCGCCAAATCATGATCTGAACCATGAAACAATTCGGCTTCGCCCTGGTGGCAATCCACGCAGGAATCGCGGCCAACGTAACTCGCGGTCATTTCCTCAGGAGATTCCTGATAGCGATCGGCAAGCACGTACCCACAAGCGAGTATCAGTACCAGCAACCCGATTCCAATTACAACTCTTTTATCCATCAACTTGTACTTCTTTTAAGGTGCCCGAGATCGGGTTGCCCAAGCGGGCTGACCTGTGCTTCCCTTAGCTCTTAGAGCCTATCTCAACAGCACACCCCAGTTTAACTTCTTCGGTTACAAATCACTACGGGCCATCTATGAAGATGATTCAATTGCCGGACTAATTTGATACAATCGCCTCCAGCGATCATTTAAATTTATTGGAGGCAAAGATGAATACTAATTCGTCCAGTCAAACCGATAAGATTCATCGGTCGCCACGGTTACGCGAACCTATCACCGTCTACCAGCAGAAACTCGCTGAGCTATGTCGCTTGAACGGTCGCAGCAACGCCATGCTTCCCACCAAGGCGTTTCTCGCAAGCGAAATCTCTGACCGATTTCTTTTCTGGTATCCCGGTCGCTTGCCTACAGGAGATTCGGTTTCGGTTTCAAGTTCGCGACTGGGGCAAAAACTGGATCAACAAGGGGCTTGGTTCGATGCGTTACGAACACTCGCTGTTCAACTTCAGAACCGAAACAAGTTCTTGATTTCCAGCCACGGTACGACAACGCATCGGTTCATCACTCGAATCGCGGAACTGTTTGGAATCCCGCTAGTTGAATTCAAGCCTTTTCCCAGCGAAGTGAATGATGATTGGTTCAAACAAATGGTTCATGCTGCGGATAGTCTCCAACAAGACAACGCCAGCGATCACCCAAAACGTCAGGTTGTCTGGTTCGAACAAATTCAACCAGCCAAAGCAGAATCTACCAAAGATTCACCAAAGGCCGAGAACAATTTCAACGTCGACGACTTACTCGTTGCGATTGCCAGTTGCGCAGTTTTGCTAAGCGTTCGAAAATCTGGCAAGATCTTTACGGCAGCCAACCGGCGTCTGGAGCTTTTTGGTGAGTCGACGGACCCGTGCGATTCCGCGACTGGCGAATTAAGTGGCATCGTAACCAAGAGTGAAAAAACAAAAGCCACAAAACTGCTGATCAATCAAAAACTCACGGCAAGAAAAACTGAGTCGGAACTCCTGGGCAAAGGAGCCAGCGGCTGGTGGCTTTATAACCCTAATTCATTCGATCAGCCTGACAGGCAGACTGCCCAAAGTCGCAAACCACGGCCGCCAGATTCGCGGGCGTTCCAGCCCGTGATCCTAGAGCCCGAAGAAGTCCCTCCCGATCAGTTTCTTCTTCACTGGACGCGGCGTCGAGTTGGCCCTTGGCCCGACCAAACCCAAAATAGCTTTCTCGACGATTTGATTTTTAGTAATTCGCGTTCCGATCACAGTCAATTGTCGTCGCTATGTCGGATTCTGGCTTCACGCAGAATTATTGGCTCTGCCAACTTAACTCGTGACACCAAGCCGGTAGTTTGCTTTTCCAATCTATCGTTAGAGCAACTTAAGACACGGCGAGTTTTCCGGCCACATTTGAGCCGCTGGGATTTCGAACCTTATGGCTTGGCGATCGACCGTGAGTTGCTAAAAGAACTCGGCGCCCGCCGGGTTGTGTACGGTGACAACTCGTCCTGGAATTCACTTTCACCTTCAGCGCGACCGTTCTTTCAGACTCGCAGATCGGCAAACCAAAAAATCGACTGGGAACTGGAGCGCGAATGGCGAATCGTTGGTGACCTTCAATTGAAATTGATTCCTCGCGATCGCGCGTTTGTCTTTGTGGCTTCTGAAGAACAAGCCGGCGTCGTTGCCAGTTTATGCCACTGGCCAATCGTAGTGATGAACTCGCTGCAAGAGCCGATTCAATAACGTGACATCAGCACAAGCCAAACCAGTGAGTGATACCGAGAAAACCGGCAGCTTCAATTTTGGTGCTTAGCTCATCTGCCCAGTCAAAGAATCGAATCGGGAATTAGCAATCCTGATAATCTCGTCAGGACCAACTGGCTGGCTAAAGTAGTAGCCTTGGTGTTGGCTACATCCATGCTCCTGGAGAAATTTTAACTGCTCGATTGTTTCAACACCTTCGGCGATCACCTCCAAGCCTAACGAATCAGCCAGAGTAATAATACTACTGGCGATGACTCCATCGTCGGTGTCGGGGATTTCTTTGACGAAAGCTTGGTCAATTTTGAGTTTGTCCAACGGGAATTGGCGGAGGTATGCCAGCGAGGAATATCCAGTCCCAAAGTCGTCGATACTGATTCGGCAACCAAGACCTTTTAGCTGCATTAGTTTCTTGATAACTTGCTCAACGTTGTCAACCAACACGCCTTCGGTGATCTCAAGTTCAAGCTTGCTTGGGGAAACACCGAACTCCTTCAACGGCTCAAGGACACTCTCGACAAATCCATCATCTTCAAACTGAAGTGCACTAACGTTCACCGCTACAACAATATCGAGCCCTGCCTGTTTCCATCGAGCCTGCTGCTGACATACTGCCCAGAGGAGCCATTTACTGACTTGAATAATTCGACCTGTATCCTCCAGCAGAGGAACGAACCTACTGGGCGGGACGACGTGACCTTCATGGCTCCAGCGAATCAAGGCTTCTGCCCCAATTGTGTTGCCTGTTGAGGTGTCGACTTGGGGCTGATAAACCAGATAAAACTCGTCATCGGCCAAAGCAACGGCTAGTTGCTCGTTCATCAAGCGGTTTTCATGCAGGCCTCTGGTCATTTCGGGACGGTAAGGCGCAATGCCCAATTTGTTTTTCTTGGCATGATACATCGCTGTATCGGCGAAAGACAGAATGTGCTTTCCAGTCGTGGCATGATCAGGACAAATCGCGTACCCAACGCTGGTCTCAAGCGTGACTTCAACCTCACTCAATTGGTACCGCCGAGTTAGAAGCTCGACGATTTCTCTTGCAATGCTATCGGCTTGCGCCGTATCGGACAATCCGTTGAATAATATGCAAAATTCATCTCCTCCAAGACGTGCAACACTGGCGCGATCGCCAATCTCGTAAGAAAGTCGTTTTCCAATCTCTACCAGGACTTCGTCACCCGTAGCGTGCCCAAGGGTATCATTGATTTCTTTAAACCCGTCCATGTCAATCAAGAAGAGCGCTGCTTTACTCTGCTCGGTCGCAAGTCCTAAAATTTCTTCGAGCTCAATTTGCAGCTGATAACGGTTCGTTAGACCAGTCAACGAATCTGTGGTTGCCAGCAATTCCAATTCGTCACTACGTCGCTGTAGATCTTTACTGAAGGCCACCAGGTTTTTCGTTTGGCTTTGGTAACTCGCTTCGGCTTGTTGGCAACAAAAGAACAACAACACCGCAGTTCCCAGCGATACCACCAGCTCGTCCAAATGGTGGACAAAGGAATCGTAAAGGCCATACTGATAAGCAAATAAGGCCAAAAAATGCGCTAGGGTTATCAACAACCAGAAAGCTGCTGGCCTGATCCCAAACAGGTAGGATGCGACCACAATGGAGGTTGGAAAGAAAAAGGCAGACAGTTCAAGGCTGGGATGGGAGACAGAAACAAAAAAGAGCCCTAAACCACTGCAAAACAAATACAGGTTCATGACCGTCGCGTACCGTTGTTTTTTGATCAACATCAGCCGGATCACGACGTAAACCAACGCTTGACCTTGCGCGATAACCGAGGCTGCTTCAAAACCTCGCATCCAGAAGTAAACACCAAAGAACACCCAAGCGAGGAACATGACATCCAACAAGTGCCATACTCGCTGTGCACGGATAGCCTTTCCCTCACTTGAGGGAACAGAAACTGACGCTGAGTTGTTTTTGGCCTGTATCATGCATTTATCTCAGACTCAAAATCCGGCTAAGAGCTGAAGATTCGAGTTGGCTGAGATTTGGTTAGCTGAGCAAAGTTGGACGTTTTTTTGATACTGTGATTTAGCTTCCAGAGTTGGGGAAGCAAGATATAAACTCAACTAAAACTCAGAAAATGGATTCTGAGGATTATCCGGATTCGGATAACGACCCACTCAACCAAATCAAGGGGCTACTAGGCTTCCAATTGCCACTCTCGAAACTTTGAATTTCACTACACAAACACTCAGCCTGAGCAGCTAGCAAACAACAGTCACAGGAACTCGCTTTTAGGAGAGTGCATTGTGGTCTTGTTCTTGATTCTGGCTTTCTGTAGTTACGTAGGAGAGTTTTAAGTTCGAGGTCAAAGGATGGGCCAAACGTTGCTGGACGATCAACTATTTCTATACCTAAGCTCGTTGCGCGCTCGGAAAAGCGAACTCGTATGTCATTCGTGGACAGTGGTTTACGCACTGCCATGTCTGACGGTAGTACTTGGTATCATCGCTTTGACGGGTTGCCAGACACCGTCCCCTTTGTCCCAATCGGCGATACCGATACCGCCTGAGATCCTCAGCACTGATCAGTTGGACAACGTCAGATTCCAAAGCCCCGATTACGGCGCCCCCAACAGCGAAGCGAGGCTGTTTAGTGAAAAGCTTCGAGCCTATGCTCCCCAGCAGCCCAGCGCCAACGGTACAACGCCGCCAGTAGATCCTTCCAAACTTGTCGCCGATGTGATCTTCAGCGGAAACCGATATCTGCAAACACACCATCTAACTAGCAACCTTCGTACACGTCCTGGCAGATACTTCGACCCTGACAAGTTGAAGCAAGATGTTGATCAGCTTTGGCGAATGCCAGAGATCCGACGAATCAGAGGTCCGTATCTGAAACACACCCGTAACGGCGTAATCGTGACGATCGAAGTCGAAGAGCGCAACGCGATCAGCAAAGTTGAATTCATTGGCAACCGCGGTTTGTCTGACCGCGCACTCTTAAAAACAGCTGGCATCTCCGACGGTGATCCTTTGGACGTCCATGCCATTCGATTGGCAAAAACCAGAATCGAAGACCATTACAAAGAAAAAGGTTTTCCACGTACTCAAGTCGAACTGGCAGAAGGGACTGAAGCCGGCGATGGGAAAGTCGTTTTTCTGATCCACGAAGACGAAAAACAGCGAGTCTGGAACGTCAAATTTGAGGGTAACACAATCGCCAGTGACGCCAGGCTAAAGAGCTTCGTCAAATCCAAACCAGGAATTCTGAAAGTATTCGGCGGATTGGCAAAACGAGATGAACTGGATCAAGACATCACACGATTGACAAACTACTATCGTAGCCTCGGATTCTTCAACGCGAGGATTGGACGGGAATACGAAGAGAGCAACGATGGCAAATGGCTGACGGTTCGGTTCATTATCAATGAAGGTCCAAGATACAGAGTTCGGAACGTCAAATTTGTTGGCAACAAAGTTTTTCAAGACGAGCAACTCATCCAACTACTGGAACTGAGACCAGGAGGCGAAACTGCGTCACCCGAGTTTAACGTCTCCACGATGAACCAGGACGTGGTCAGTTTACGGGACCTTTACGGTGGCCAGGGATTCGTATTTGCCAACGTGGAAGCCGAACCACGTTTTCTCGAAGAGCCCGGTTTGCTGGACCTGGTTTACAAGATCGATGAAGGCAAACAGTACCGTGTGGGAAAAATCAATATTCACTACGACGGTGACTACGGAATCACAAAACGAAAAGTGGTACTGGACCGATTGTCGGTACACCCTGGCGACTTGATCGATGTGCGAGAGATCCGCCTAAGCGAAAGAAAACTCGGCAGCTCACAGGTCTTTGCTACCCGAGCAACACCGGGGGCTGAACCACCAAAGATCATTGTTCGTACTCCAGAACATAAAACTCTCGAACAACATAGTAGATCAGGAGGCAGTGGAACCAGAAGGCCTCCCCCGAGCAATGGCAGTGGCAGTCGTGGTCCCGGTCCAAGCCAGGGAAGCTCCTACCGTTAAGCCTGTTCACCATCAGCCGCCGAAACAATCTCGCCAAGTCGACGAGAACCAGTCTTTAAAACACAGCTTATGTACTCTACCACATCTCAACCTGCCACTCGCTTGATACTCGCAATGGTGCTGCCATTGTTGATGATCGCCAGTGGGTGCCAGAACTGTTGTACTTTTAAAGACTCGAACTCGCTTGGCCTGTTTTCAAGAAATACGGAATCCGATTTAACTTCGCTACTCAATTCAGCCAGCCTGGAAACGATTCATCCAAATACTTCTGTTGAACAAAGACTGGCGATCCTCGCTGGTGAGCCCCCGCTTTCCAATAGCCAGCTTGCCGACAACGGCAGCTCAAAAAAATCAAGTCAATACACCCAAACAAACTACGCCAGTAACGGCCAAGGCCTCGCCGCTCAAAACAACGATCAACCCATCGTTCGCACACAAAGCCTTGATTATTTCGGATTTCCCACGAAAAAAACGAAGTCTCAGGAAACGCTTGCTACCGCTGCACCAGACCCTGAAGGAACCAAGCTCATCGGGACATCGACCGATGACAAGTCGACTAACGTAAAGTCAGCACTTCAGCTTCCCGGCCTCTTGAATCCTCAACGCAATCGCCTGCCTCGCAGCAGTATCCCGACTGCCAACATCGGTGTTAATCCACTCGATCCATCGGGCCAACCGTTTAACCAAACGCCCGGCAACGTGGCATTCCCAGCTAACTACGCTGACCTTGATGTATATGTAGCAGAAACTCAAACCGGAAGAATCAACTTCGGTGGTGCCTTCAACTCCGATAACGGTGTCGTGGGACAGTTTAGCATCGACGAAAAGAACTTTGACATCACTCGTTGGCCTAGAAATTTTCGTGAGATCATCGACGGCACGGCCTGGCGAGGAGCGGGACAGCAATTCCGTTTGGAACTCGCTCCGGGTAACGAAGTTGAGCGATACCTGGTCAGCTTTACTGAACCCTATTGGCTGGGCACCAACTACAGCTTTTCCGCCAGCGCATATTTGTTTCAACGCCAGTTTTTTGACTGGGATGAAAAACGTGTAGGCGGTCGATTCTCATTGGGAAGACGGCTCACTCCGGACCTTTCAATTAGCGCCGGTCTGCGACTGGAGCGGGTTAAGCTGGACGATCCTCGAGTCGACACCTCACCACAACTCAATGAAAACCTGGGAAACAGCAACCTTTACATCGGTAACGTTGGATTGATACGAGACACTCGTGACAGCCAAACCCAACCTTCCGAAGGATCCTATTTGGCGCTAACTTACAGCCAGGCCTTTGGTGATTTTGATTACTCGCGTGGTGATTTTGACTATCGCCGTTATCGCTTACTCTACGAGCGGCCCGATGGTTCTGGCCGTCACACGATCAGCTTTGGAACCAAACTTGGTTTCACCGGCTCGGATACTCCAGTGTTCGAAAACTATTTTGCCGGTGGTTTCGCAACTCTTCGTGGTTTTGAGTTTCGAGGCGCTTCTCCACTCGACGGAGATGCGCGAGTTGGCGGTGAGTTTCAATGGCTCAACACGGTCGAGTACACGTTTCCGATCAGAGCCGATGACTCAGTCAAAGGCGTCGTGTTTTGCGACTTCGGTACTGTCGAACAAAGCGTGGAGATCAACTCGGAGAACTTCCGTGTTGCTCCCGGTGTAGGATTGAGAATTTCAGCGCCGGGAATTGGAGGGGGCGCTCCACTGGCATTCGACTTCGCGTTTCCTGTCTCTACCGCTGAAGGCGACGATGAAAAGGTATTCAGCTTTTACCTTGGCGTGCAGCGGTAGTCGATTGAATTCAGACTTCCGACTTACTCGCCATTGGTTTCCTTTGTTCGCTGGCTTGGCGATGATCGCGAGCTTGGGTTGCCAAAGCTCCAACGTAAGTCGTTCCCTTCTGACTGACTCGTTGACTGACTCGGCTTCGCTCCCAAGCGTTCCCCGACGCAACGCTGAGATCAAAACTTTAGAAGCAGCTTCCCAACCTGAGTATCGGGTAGTGGACGAGGCTAAGAGTCCTGCACCACAACATGCGAAACGACTCGTAGCCTTGCCCACTACGGCACAGTATGACGTGAAAGCTTTGAGACCACCTCTAGTTTCCAAACCTGTTTTTCAAAGCGGGCAGGGCAGTGGGACTAGCGCAGGCAGAAGCTTGCCTCAGCAGCCCAACACGTATCAGTATCCTGCTACCAATCCTCCTGGCCAGCAGTCGCAGTTTACACTGCCGCAAACAGGGCAACTGGCATATCCTCCTCTACCACGATTCCAGCAGGCTCAATTTCAACAGTCACAGATTCAGATTCCTCAACCGGCTTATCAGCTTCAACAACCAGGGTTGCAAACTGGTATACCCCTACCGAACTTCGCCCAGCCCAGTGTGCCCCAACCTGGATTTGGTCAGCCGGTTCAACCCGGTTTTTTTCCGAACCCAAATTTGGCCGGCCAGAACCTTCCCTCAATCCCACAACCTGAGCTGCTCGATTTAGATGTTTTCATCCCACAAAATCCTTCGGGCCGACTAAGCGTTGGAGGAACCGTCAGTTCCGACAACAGCTTGCTGGGGCAAGTCATTCTCGAAGAACACGATTTCGATTTCCGGGCCTGGCCACGAACCCCCAGTGAAATATTTAGCCCCTCTGCGTGGCGAGGCGGAGGACAACGATTTCGACTCGAAGCCGTACCGGGTGCCGATCTAGAACGTTACCTTGTCAGCTGGTCCAACCCCTACCTCCGGGGAACCGAGACGAGCTTGAGTTTGAGCGCTTATCTTTTCGAGAGACAATATTTTGACTACGACGAGCGACGCCTTGGTGGACGAATTAGCGTTGGTCGTAGACTTTCCCAGTATTTAACTTTCACTGCCGGGCTTCGACTCGAAGATGTCGAGATCGACAATCCGCGCGTCAATACATCTTCTCAATTGAACGCTGCCCTGGGCGAGAGTGATTTGTTTCTTGGTAGTGTCGGATTTACTTACGACAACCGCGTGCTGCCTTACCTGACGGGAGTGGGAACCTACTTTAGCGCCACGTTCACGCAGGCGTTTGGGGATTTTGATTACTCAAGAGGCGAGCTTGAGTTCAGAAATCATCAGAAAATATTTGCCCGCCCCGACGACTCCGGGCGGCACATTATTGGATTTCGCAGTATTCTCGGCTTCTCCGGCAACTCGACGCCTGTGTTTGAAAACTTTTTCGCCGGCGGAATTTCTACCCTGAGAGGTTTTGACTTTCGTGGAGTTTCACCAATCGAAGGCGACGTCCGAGTTGGTGGTGAGTTTCAGTGGCTCAATTCGCTCGAGTACACTTTTCCGGTTACGGCAGATGACCTGGTTCGAGGCGCGTTGTTTGTTGATTTTGGAACCGTTGAAGAAGACGTCGAACTCAACTCCGAGAACTTTCGCGTCGCTCCGGGACTGGGCCTGAGAGTTCACTTGCCCTTTGCCGGTTTAGGTGCGCCGCTATCATTTGATTTTGCGTTTCCAATTTCGACCGCTGAGGGAGACGACGAACAATCATTCAGCTTTTTCATAGGTGCAATCCGATAACAAGCCCTTGAAACCGAAGCTATTGAAAGGAACAGTACGACGTTAAACTATTTGATGTTAAACTGAGGATGCTCCATATTTTTGGCGCGTTGGAATAGTACCTTAGTCAAATTTTGAAAATCGAATGAGCCAGCAACCGCCCAACCCATTTTCGAAACCCCAATCATTTGACCAGCCGATGCAACCCGAGGCGACCTATGTCGCTCCTGTCAAAAAAGAAAATGGGATGGGGCTGACCGGCTTTATCGTCTCACTGGTCGGGCTCTTTCTCTGTGGGGTTCCATCACTGATCGGTTTGATCCTTTCTGCAATCGGACTTAAGAAAGAACCCCGTGGATTGGCGATCGCGGGGGTGATCCTGGGAGTCATTGGATTGATCCAGTTGGCAGGAACTGCTGTCCTGGGTTATCAGTGGATTCGCTCGATGCAGCAAACTTTCATCGAAATCAACTCGATGCTCGCGGAAACTCAGTTGGAAGAAGCAGCAGCCGAAATCGGCTATGCCTGGGAGAAGCAACAACAGATCCCCACACAAGAAGAGGGGGACGCACTATTGAACGGTAAAAATGACATGATGAATAATTCATTGGTTTATGAAACCGATGGGACGACGTTCTCAATCCGATCCGCCGGTGCCGATGGTGTTCTGGAGACAGAAGACGACATTGTCGTAGGGCCCTTCGAGGACCCACAAACGGCAATTGATTCGGAAACTGATCTTATCGATCCTGAAGACGGGGAATCAGAAGCCGAAGCCGAAAACCCAAGCAGCAATCCGTCCGAGGGCGTGGAAGCAGGCTCTGATGATGCGGTCGGTGAATCCGCAGCCAAACCGGGCGATTTGATGGAGAACTAGGCTTTGTCCCTAAACGCTGAGTACTGGAACTTTGGCGGCCTTGGCCAACTGTCGGGCTGAGGTTTTATCGCCGGTACTACGACATGACGCGCGGGGCGATGCCCTCGCGGTTAAACGAGCAGGGACGCGG
>CAYSQZ010000115.1:0-14523 GCA_964433035.1 uncultured Pirellulaceae bacterium
TGACGTGTTTCCGGCGCCGAAAAAGGAAAAAAAGAAACCCAAGAAAAAGTGAGCTTGGGTCGAACCTTAACTACCGTTCGGTAAGAACTCGATTGACCGCCCCGTAATTTTGGAACGGACGGGCGTTTCGATTGGGCCATCTTTCAACGGAACAACAAAGGGATCATCATTCAAAAAAAAACGGCCAGTCCAAAGACCAGCCGTTTGATTATTAATGAGAACTAATGAGTGCGCTGGAGGTTAATTGAACTCCTGCGACGTGCTCTCCGTATACAACGCAGGCTCATCAACTCCGTCGCCATCCCAGTCTCCAACAACTGGCTTATCGTTGGCGCCGCCCATTTCGAAGGTTCTGTCGGTCGCTTCAAGTTCACGATTACCATTGATATCTATCATCCAGGTACCGCTTCTGTAGACTGCGATCTCTTCGACACCATCGCCATTGAAGTCTCCCACAAGCGGAATGTCACCCGCCTGTCCAAACTCAACGACCTCGTCTTGGTGATCAAACTGACCGTCACCATTGACGTCTAGATTCCAGGTTCCATCCTGAAAAGTTCCGATCGAACGAATTCCGTTCCCGTTCCAATCGCCAGTGACAGGAATCTCTTCTCGCTCACCGATACCAAACACATGGTCAACCACATCAGCTCGCTGCTTACCGTAGCTGGTAAGCTTCATGATTCTGGCGCCGTTGGTTGCATCGTGCTCAGTCGGCGGAACATTTTTGGGATTGGAAACACGCTGGTTGTCAGGGTTAGGCAAGCCTGGTTCGTGGGTGATCGCCTCTCGATCCCGCTCCCAGATGGGGCCGTAGATTCCGATGTCGTCTTTTCCATCGCCATCCCAATCGCCTACGACAGGTCGATCTTCTTCATCGCCCAACTTGGCCAACAGATCCGTCTCGTCCCAACGGCCATTTCGATTGATGTCGATCAGCCAGTAGCCGTCCTTGAAAACAGCGACTTCATCAATGCCGTCGCCATCAAAGTCGCCTGCCAACGGAATTCCGCCCAGCATGCCGAAACGAATTGAATTGGACGTCTTGACGATTTCATCATCGGTCGTTTCAGTAAACGTCCAGTAGGCATCGTCCATGTCGAAACGAGTCCAGTCTGTATTGCTGAGATATCCGGCTTGCAACCAAACTGAATCGTCTTCCGCGCCGTCTTCGGCTCCGCGAGGTAAGCCGCCATTTACGATGCTGAGGTGCCAGGTGTACGGCTCTGACTCGGGTTGCGGTTCGGCTTGCGTTTGGAACGAAGCTCCGCGCGAGTTCCCAATGAACTGGGTAAACGCCGACGGCTGAGAACCGGCCAGACCTGGAAGCCCAGTGAGGCCAGCGCCCGGAGTGACCGGGTTGCCGGGAACAATTGGACGAGGTGGAAGTGTCGGCGGAATGACGGTTTCAGGAGTTGCAGGTACAGGTACTGGTGGTTCAGCTGGCGGTGGTGCAACTGCCGTTAGTACACGCACCTCGGAGAAATTATTAGCTTCCGATACGCCACCGGCTTCAACTTGAATTCCCACGATCGCATCTTGGATTTGATCGTTGGAAAACGTCGTCAAAATACTCGATGGGGCAAATGCGGCTTCTTCCGGAGTATTGAAAGTGAAGCCGGTCGTTGTGCCCGGCGTATCATTGGAATCGAACAAGCCGTCGGGCTGAACTTCAACGACAATGTAGTTGCCTGGCTGCAAACCAGCGAACCAGTATTCGCCGTTTTCATCGGTTACTGTCGTGACCGGTGCATTGGGATCGGTAATGTCGGGATACTCGCTGGCGTCCACTTCCGCCAGTGTCACGGCACGAGGCGTTGTTGAACCGTTAACCGGGTCGATGAAGAAGAACAGCTGGACCTCGACTCCCGCCAGCGGTGTGTCGGTCGCGGCTTGAAAGATTCCATCACGTTGCGACTGAAAGCCTTCAGGCGGCAATCCGTCTTCAGTTTCAAAGGCGGGTCCGTCTTCAAAGATGCGCCCGTGAATTTGAGCAGGTGGTGTCTCGCCGAAATTGTTGTCGCCTGATTCTTCACCGCTGGTTACTTCGATGTCACAGATCGTGTTGACGCCGGCTTCCCCGTGTGGCACACCGTCAATATTGCCGGGAGATACGATTCCGTCGAAGAAACCGTCCGGCTGAATTTCGGTGACTTTGTAAGTTCCAGGAATCAAATCCTCAAAGCAATAATCGCCATTGGCGTCGGTGAACGTTTCAGCAATGACGTTGCCATCGGCGTCGGTCAATATGACTCGCGTGCCTTCAATACCGGCTTCGCCTTCATCTTGAACACCGTTATTGTTGATATCCTGGTAAACGGTACCCTTGATCGAAGCGGGCTGGATCTCGCCAAAGTTATATCCCTGACCTTCATCGCCGCTCTCTAAAACGATATCGCAGAACATGTCTTCGCCGGCTTCTCCGTGGAAGACTCCGTCGACGTTGCCCAGTGTGTCGATTCCATCGATGAAATCTTCGGGCTGCATTTCACTGATCTTGTATGTTCCCGGAGGAAGGTCCGAGAACCAATAGTCACCATTGGCATCGGTAAGCGTCTCAGAGACGACGTTTCCGGCGTCATCGAACAGAACGATTCGGGTGCCTTCAATTCCTTCTTCACCTGCGTCCTGCACGCCATCGTTGTTGCGATCGTGGTACACCGTTCCATGCAGCGACGCCCCGCGAAGTTCGCCGAAATCGTAGTTCTCGCCGCTATCACCAGCATCAAGATGGACGCAGAATTCGTCGTTGGCAGGGTGTTCACCTCTGTCAACGCCGTCAACCTGGCCAATGATATCTTGACCGTCAATAAAGTCCGTTGGCTGAGTTTGTCGAACCGTATAGTCGCCAGGGAAAAGATTATCGAATTGGTAGTCGCCGTTTGCATCAGTAACCGTTGAAGCGATCAGGTTACCTTCTTTGTCGAACAACTCAATCGTAACGCCTGGGATTCGCTCTTCACCCGGATCAAGCACGCCGTTGTTGTTCTCGTCATGAAAGACGGTACCGCCGATGTCCGCAGGCCGGATTTCGCCAAAGTTATAGTCAACACCCCAGGTACCGGGCTCCAAAACGATTTCGGTAAAGCGATCGTTGCTGACAACACCAGACTCGACATCATTGACTTCACCGAGCGTATCCTGGCCATCGAGAAAGCCTGCCAACGGATCGTTGCTGCCTGCCGACTCGTCGATCTCAACGACTTGATAAACGCCCGGTGGCAACGCGTCGATACTGTAGTGTCCATTGGCGTCGGTGCGGATCTGGATCGGCGCGGTATCAGCAAACGGATCCAACGTGGCTCCCTCGGGAGCACCAGTTCGCGTAACCTCGATCAAAACGTTGGCGATGCCCTCTTCGTTAGAGTTAAACACGCCGTCGTTGTTTTCATCGTGAAATACATTTCCCTCAAGCGATGCAATCTCGACCTGCTTGAAATCGTTACCGGTGGACGTCGTACCGCCCAAAGGAATATTGATATCACCAATGACGTTGGGCTGCTCGGTCCCACCACTCGATCCTGGTGTTGAGCCGACAGACAGGAATCCATCGGGCTGTATTTCAACCAGCTGGAATTCACCGGGGGTAAGGCCCAACTCTTCGCCGAATTCATAGTCGCCATTGGCATCAGTTGTTGTCGTGGCTACGGTTTCAAAAACACCGGTGTCTTCATTAAGCTGCTGAAGCTCAACAGTGACTCCCTCGATTCCTGATTCGTTAGCATCCTGCTGCCAGTTCAGGTTATTGTCCTGATAAATTGTTCCGCTGATGCTGATCGGTCTGGGGACAAGTTCAAAGGCGTCGATCGCACCAGCGGTTCTGTCTTCATTTCCTTCTTCATTGTCGCGGGCCAAGCTGATTTCGCCGCCAGTGAGGTTTTCGGCTTCAGCGAAAAGATTGTCGAATTCGTCAAAGAAGAACCCTTCTTGTTGTTGCTGGACAAACCCTTCGGACAACAATGTGTCAGTCTCAACGTCGATGGCTTCAAAGGTATTATGTGGATCCACAAATACAGCGTCGAAGAATGAAGCTTCAAATTCGACGCCAGAAGTGATCCTGTCGACGCGGAATCGCTCGGTCTCATCTACGTCGATTGTAAACGCAAACACGTCTCCGGCTTCGAAGTTTTCCACATCTACAGTCAAGATCAGACCATCGGCCGATACCCTGGTTGAAAAGTCGGCTGCCGTGACGCCTTGGCTGTTGGCGGCATCAAACGTAAACGGCTGCGGGACACCAGTACCTACCCCGCCCTCGGCGACATCGAAGAACACGTCGCCGTCGTCATTGAGGCCTGACGAATCCTGGTCACCGTTGATCGTGAATTGGGTCAACTGAGTTGTATCGGATCCACCTTCGAAGGTGACTTCGAAATGGTCAGGTGCCAAATCTTGACCGTCGTCGCCTTCGACGAAAGTCACCGCAGCGATGACTGGATCAGCCGAGAGGACGCGTCGTTGCTCCATGACTTCGAAGTAACATTTGCGAAGCAGCGTCTGTTTTTCTTTTTGGCTGATCTCGGTATCAGAGTTTTTGCCCAGAACAGAATTCTTGATATTTTGTAAAAGACCCAAATCTCCTACCTCCATGTAAAAGCGCTGCAAAAATGCAATAAAAGTTTAAGCGTGCCCAATGCCAGTCCGTTGGCAACAAAGGCTATTTGATCTTCGGGATCCAACCGTCTTGGCTGGCGTTATCAATGAGTTGTGTTTGCCGTTGAACCGGGGCCGAAGTCTGCGTCTCGGTTCGCCACAAACGCACGTGCGTGTCGTAGCTTCCCGAGACAAGCTTGCCCGAAGAGTAGTCCAGACACGAAACGGTTCCCGTATGGCCTTTAAGCGGTCCAATTTCCTGAAGCTGATCCAGTTGCCAAATGTGGATTTGGTTGTCACTTCCACCGGTGGCCAACATTCCGTCGGACAACAAAGCGGTAGAGTAAAGTTTTGAAGCGTGCCGTGGCAGAGTGCGCGGTGCTTGAGGAGTTTCAACGTCAGTGATCCGGACCGTTTGATCGTCACTGGCACTGACGATTTTTCCATCGAGCGTAAAGTCGATTGAGCGAATCCGCTTCTTATGGGCTTTGAACTGCGTCTTGACGCCTCCCGAGGCGACGTCCCAAACCCGGATCGTGCCGCATCGCCCGCCGGCAGCAACCAGCGAGTCATCGGCAGAGAACGCAACAGCATGATTGTCCGCACAAGGACAACTTAGCCGCTGGATCGACTTACCCGTTTGGGCATCGTAAATTCGCAATGTCGATTCGAATCCGACGGTCGCCAGATTCTTTCCATTATTTGAAAATGCACATTCAATGATCGCGGCGGGGTGACGTCGTTGAGTCGCTGGGCGATCCCATCGGCCGTTGGACCAAAGAAAGAGCTGTCGATCGTTGCCAGCTGTCGCCAGCTGAGATCCGTCAGGAGAAAATCTGGCAGTCCGAACCCAGTCTTTGTGGTTGTCCAAGTGCTCGGTGTAGCGCTGCTGTTTGATGTCGTACAAACAGACGAAGTGATCGTCACCCACGATCGCAAGTAAATCGCCATTGGCCGGTTGCAAACTAACCCCAGTGACAACCGGGCTGCGTCTGGCACGATTGTGCGGAACCGTTTCGATGACTTCGTTTTGCCAATTGAGTGTGCCGGGCGCGACTGCATTGGCGGCACTTAATTTTGAAACCGCTGGTGTTGTCAGAAAGGCGGCGACTGTACCGAGGAAATGTCGGCGCTGTATCATAAGAGTATCTCCTTGGGGAAAGCCGACGGGCAACCATGCCGTTTAAACCGATCAATCAGTTGTGTCGACCTATTTCAACTCTTTGAATATCGGAGCGCCAATTCGCTAATCGCCAGCCTATCTAGTGTGGATCAGAAAACATCTATGCTGGCACAGCGAAAGATGTGATAGTTGAAGCCCGCAAAATGCCCCGAATTGACGACGTCGTTTCCGTACGCCGCGCAAGCCATAAAGCTTGACATGAGGGCGAAGCCGATCGTAACTTCGTTTTAAAAGACGGCAAGACGCTTGGCAGTTTCTAAACTGAAGTGAAGAAGCAGTAGTCGATGATTGTAGTGGATAGGTTTCCAGCCTGTGTTTTTGCTGTCCACAGGCTCGAAGCCTACGCCACTTTAATGCAAACCAATCTTGGATTGTCTGTCAAAGTTCATCTCAGGTGCCTACCGAACCACTAACCTTCCTCTTTCTCGCGCAGTTTGGCCAATACGCTGAAGTCTTCTAGAGTACTGGTATCGCCGCTGGCCTCTTTGCCAGCCGCAATGTCACGCAACAGACGACGCATAATCTTTCCCGAACGCGTTTTGGGAACGCCGTCAGTGAAACGAATGTCATCAGGAACTGCCAGCGCCCCAATCTCCTTGCGAACATGCAAGCGAAGCTCTTGTCGCAGCTCATCGGTTGGCTCAGCATCCTTGATCGTTACAAAAACCGCGATCGCTTGACCTTTGATCTCATGAGGACGCCCCACCGCAGCGCACTCGGCCACATTAGGATGGGAAACGAGTGAACTTTCGACTTCGATCGTACTGAGCCGGTGTCCCGAGACGTTAATCACATCGTCGATTCGGCCCATGATCCAGTAGTAACCATCATTGTCCAAACGAGCGTTGTCGCCAGTTAAGTAGTTTCCAGGGAAGGTTGCCCAATACTGTTCTTCAAACCGTTTTTCATCCCCCCAAATTCCTCGCAGCATTCCCGGCCAAGGCTTGGCGATGCAAAGCATTCCACCTTGATTGGGGCCAACGGGCTCAAGCGTCTCGTCCACGATCACCGGAACGACTCCGGGTAAAGGCTTGGTGCAACTGCCGGGCTTGGTCGCGATCGCTCCAGGAATCGGGCTCATCATGATCCCGCCGGTTTCAGTCTGCCACCAAGTATCAACGATCGGACACTTGCTGTTACCAATCTTTTCGTGATACCAAACCCAAGTCTCCGGATTGATACCTTCACCTACGGTTCCTAATAAACGGAGACTGCTGAGATCATGCTTATCGATATGCTCATCACCCCATTTTACGAACGCACGGATCGCAGTTGGCGCCGTGTAGAGAATGGTGACTTTGTATTTTTCAACCAACTCCCAGAACCGATTCTCCGCAGGATGGTTGGGAGCACCTTCGTACATCAAAATCGTGGCGCCGTTTGAGAGCGGACCGTAAACAATGTAACTATGCCCAGTGATCCAGCCGCAATCGGCGGTGCACCAAAAGATATCATCCTCGCGGTGATCAAAGACCCATTGGAACGTCTTCTTGGTCCAGATGTTGTAGCCCGCAGTCGTGTGGCGGATGCCCTTTGGCTTTCCCGTCGAACCACTGGTGTACAAAATGAACGAACTTGTTTCGCTGTCTAACGGAGTGGCCGGGCAATCATCTGATGCGGCCTCCACCAGTTCATGCCACCAGTGGTCTCTGCCGTCGGTCATCGAGCAATCGTTCTCGCAGCGACGCAACACGACACATTTTTCGACAGTCGGCGATTTTTCAAGCGCGTTGTCCACGGTTTCTTTAAGCGGCAGACATTTCCCGCGTCGCCATAATCCATCAGACGTCAATTGGATCTTTGCGCTGGCGTCGTTGTTTCGGTCAGCAATCGCGTCGGCGGAAAAGCCGGCAAAAATCACCGAGTGAATCGCACCGATGCGAGTACAAGCCAACATCGCAATCGCCAACTCGGGCGTCATCGGCATGTAGATCGAGACAACGTCACCAAGCCCAACCCCCAGTCCTTTGAGCGCGTTAGCAAATTTGCAGACTTCGTGGTGAAGTTGTTTGTAAGTCAACGTTCGCTGGTCACCCGGTTCGCCTTCCCAGATAATCGCATCACGATCACCTTTGCCTGCCGCGATTTTGGCGTCCAGGCAGTTGTAGGAAATATTGGTCTTTCCGCCGACATACCATTTGACGTCGCTGGTTCCACCTTCGAGAACTTTGGTGTAGGGCTCAAACCAGTGGAGTTCGTTCTTGCCAATCTCATCCCAGAATCCTTCGGGATCGTCTTTGGCTCGGTCGTAAATTTCCTGATACTGTTCAATCGAACTGATCCCAGCCTTGGAGGCGAACTCTTGGGACGGAGGAAACAAGCGGTTTTCCTGCATCACGTTGTCAATTTGGCTTGAGTTATCAGACATCAGAACTCCAAGTATCTGGGTGGTAGGTGACTTAGCTTTAAAGCAAACGTTAGAAGGAGTGATTCTAAAACGTAACAATCGTGTGTCAACGAACTAGGCCTAAGTACTGTTTGCTAAATGTGAGCGGCAAGGCGCTAGCCGCCGGTTCGCTGCGTGTTTACCGGCGGCTAGCGCCTTGAAGCTCAGTCCAATATGAAATTGTCAGACAGTGCCCAGTGGTTCAACGATCTGCCAGCTTTGACGAACCACTTACCTTAGTCTCAGAATTCCCAAAGTCGCCTTTGGCTCCGAGGCGTGCAAATGGTCAGCGAGGAGCCTCGAAATGGTAACCCGACGCGTCAGCGAGGAACCTCGCGGACTCCCATTATTCCTGACTTACGCTTTTGAAGTCGCACTGTTTCTAGCGGCGAAGTCGTGGCAGCATGTAGCTGCGGGCGTAAGGCCCAAAATAAAATGCCAACTCGCCACGAAAGATGCGCAGAGGAGCGAGACAATTGCGGGACCAAAGGCGACGGGTGCGGCCAAACCTATTTCCAAAAGCCAAGACCCATCTTGGTAATCTTCCAAAACACCTTGATACCAAGAAACGCATTGGTCTTGGAGCGTCCCAGCTCTCGATTACGAAACACGATAGGATGTTCGGCAAATTTCACTCCGCCATTCTTTAGCCGCCAAAGGATCTCTTCGAGGTAAGCGAAATCGTTGCTTTTGACTCGACTCAAGTCCAACCGATTCAGAACTTCGCCGCGGTAAACGCGAAACGCTCCGCTATTGTCCATGGTGGTCAGCCCAAGCATAAAGCGAGCATAAGCGTTGACAGATTTCGAAGCGAGTCGACGGAACAACGGCCAGCCTTCGGTGCCCCCGCCGGCGACGTAGCGACTGCCGAGCATCACGCCGAACTCATCGAACTCCGAGGAGCTCATTTTCTTGACCATCTCTGCAAGGCTTTTGGGTTCATGGCTCAGGTCGGCATCGAGCGTGGCCACCAAATCAAAATCTCTGGTAATCGCAAATTCGAATCCGACTTTGGCAGCTGACCCCAGGCCCAATTTCCCTTCTCGATGAATGGTCGAAAGCTGCGGGTATTTCGTAACCGCTTGTTCACACCAGTTTCCAGTTCCATCAGGCGAAGCGTCATCGATCACCAAAATTTCAGCATGTGGCAGCAATTCGTCGAGTTGATGCACCAACCGAGGCAGATTATCCAGTTCGTTATAGGTCGCCACAACGACGAGCAGCTTCGGATTCGAGTCCACAAAATCTTTCGGAGTTGCTGTTTAAGATGAGGTTGAAGGAGGGTGTGCGGGTGACACAACCGTGATTTGAAAATCATGGGTGCCCCAAACTGTTTGAACGACTATTCTAAAGGGACAAATCGATATCGCCTTTGATTATTTTAGAACTGGATAAAAAAACGACAATGAATACGAAGGCAAATACGCAAGCCAATCAAAATGGCGACGATGCTGCGAAACTTCCCAGGAAACCTCAACGAATCCGTCGTTGGATGATAAGACTGGTTCTTTTGCCGTGTATTGTTTATTGCGGAATCCTGGGCCTGCTGGTCGCAAACGAAACTTCCCTTGTTTACCCGGGGTCGAGATATCCCAAGGGCAACTGGGAACCCGAAGAATTTTCATACGAGGAAATTGCGTTCGAGTCAGCCGATGGAACGAAACTGGTTGGCTGGTTTTTGCCGCGATACCCTCAAACTCAAGATCTAGAAACCAGCGAGCAACATTCAAAGCAACATTCGCTCCTGTTTTGCCACGGTAATGCAGAGAATGTAGCTGAGTCGAGTCAGTGGTATGGCGAAAACTATCGGAGGTCCCTCAACGCCGATGTTTTTGTCTTCGATTATCGAGGATACGGTAAAAGCGAAGGCACGCCGTTTGAGGAGGGCGTGTTGCAAGACGCTGAGGCGGCGTTGAATTTGCTGTGTGAGAAAACTGGTTTACAACCCCAGGACGTCGTGATCGTTGGCAGTTCGATCGGTGGCGGACCTGCGGTCTACCTGGCTTCGAAGCATGGTTGTAAAGTTCTGATACTTCGCCGAACCTTCACCTCTATTTCGGGGGTAGCAGCACAACAGTTTCCCTGGCTACCCGTTCGTCTTTTGATGCGAAATCAGTATCCGTCAGAAACAAGGATCAAATCTTTCGATGGCCCTTTGTTCCAGTCACATGGCCAAGCCGACACTTTGATTCCGATCGAAATGGGAAAGACGCTTTTCGAAGCTGCGCCGACAACAAACAAAAAGTTCTACTCGGTTCCCAACATGGGACATCTGGATCCACTTCCCCAAGAGTACTGGGGCGAGATGGCGGCATTTGTCAACGCGGTGGAATGAGCCGCGGAAGGTTCATAATCGCCTTTGGCTTTGAGGCTGACATTTCCCAAACGCTCGGACAATAAGTGCAAATAGTAACCCGACGCGTAAGCGAGGAATAAGCGGTAACTGCCTTCTTCCTCGCTTAGGCGTCGAGTTGCCAATAAATGCCAGCATCTCCGGTAAAGTGACAGCGACCAAGCACACTCTAACGCATCGAATTAGTGCCGCTTTTCTCCATTGCCTGCCGAATCGTCTGCAAATACTTGCGAGGCTCAAGCTGGAATCGCGCTCGAGTTTCAGGAGAAGCGAACAAAACAATTCGCTGCTTTGGCGTTTTGCCCATAAACACACCGAACTCTTCCAATCCATCGACCAAGCGGCCAGTTTCTTCGAAGATCACAGGATCATATCCGGCAAGAATCGGACTGAAACCGTCCGGGTCAGACTGGAATGTTTTCAGGTTTTCCTGGCTGGAAAAGATGTAGATACGATTACGATGAACGCAACCAATCGATTCTTCCCCATCAACCCACTTGGCATTGGTCAACAAGGTGACGGGACATTTGCCGTGCAAGGCATAATTTGGTTTAGCTGGAGTGGCTGAAGCTTTGTCGAGGCCATCTTGAATCGGCCCACCGGCTTCGGATGAATAATTGAGAACGCTAACAGGCGTGGACGCCAAAGTGGCTTTGGTTCCCTGCGACTCTGTATTCTCTGAGCCAAACTTCGGTGGCTGAGGTGGGACAAAGCCTGCTACTTCCTTATTCTCCTGTGGCAGGTTGATCTTGGCCTGATAGTTACCCGCGATGGCGTTCTCGGGCTGGCGAGCCGTGCGGTTGCCGTAAAAACGATCTTCGGTCACAAGCTTGGCGTCAGAACTGAAACTCGCACGCTTTTGTCGCGCCTGCTCTCGAACTAGTCGAGCGGCAACATCTGATTGGTCAAGCCGCTGGAGACCAGGAGCGGCGGATTGATTGGGCGGAGTCAACGTTCCTTCGACGATCGAGGGGGTTGCTTGTGCAGAAGCGACAAACTCGTTGGTCTTACTTTGAGCCATCTGCAATTGCGGTGGCATTTTAAGCTGCGCCGGCATTGAAAGCTGAGCAGGAGGAGAAAGCTGACCGGGCATCTGAAGTGGCTTTGACATTCCCATCGGAGCAGCAGGCTTGCCAGGTTGCGGCGCAAATTGACCTTGCTTCGCTGTCATTGTCGACGGAGCGTCTTCGGGACTGGCTTCCGATCCCTGCACGAATGGATTCTTGATAACTCTAGCTTGACGCTTGACCTCCATCGAAGTCGCTTCTGGCTGGACTGGATCTTGGTAAGGAAACGGGTGAGCAAAGGAAGCAGTTTGAGCTTTCATTCCTGCCTGCTTTTGCGCCGCCTGCTGAATCTGATAAGCGGCATTTTCGATATGGGCGTCTGGGTCTTCGAGCTTGCTGCGAGTGGTTTTGATATCGGAGATCATCTTCAAATAAGAAGCCGCGATGGTTGGGCTTGGTCTGCTTAGAAGAATCTGACCATCGGGCGAAATCGCGACATCAGTCGGAAGCGACTTAACGCCAAACTCTTTGACGAGATCAATATGTACTTCGGCGTCGACTTTTACAGCAATCAAGTCGGCATCAAACGCCCGTTGCACCGTGGGGTCAGAAAACACGTATGTGTTCAGCGCTTCGCATTGGCGACATCCATCGGTCCCAAAATGCAAAAAGATGACCTTGTCTTGGTCTGCGGCGGCCTGAGCAGCCGTAGCGGTGTCTGGATACCAGGCAATTACCTGCCCATTGCAGATTGAACTGCACGAAAGGATCGAAATCACTAACGTGAGGGAGTAAAAACCGCGAGTAAAAATTGAGTTGTTCATTTGCAGATCGATAATAGGACAAGCGGACCTATCGTCAGAATCGGCAAACGAATAAATCTGGGTGAGTAAACCCTGTTGATTATTTCAGATTTGCTAAGTTTGTGGCAATTTCTTACGCTTCGCTGTCGATAATTTGTAATGCTGGAAAAATGGGTAAAATTTACGATTATCCTTGACAGCACGAACTCTATCGTTAAAACTTGCTTCAGATCAAGCTTTCGCCTGTCGCTTCAGGCAATGTTTGCGGGGTTGCGTTTCTTACGCCCCCTCGTTTTGGGAATCGTTTGCTTACGATTTTCACTCCTGACAAAATTCGTCAGGATTCTGTTGCAAACCATGTTTGTTTCAATACATGGATTTGTTTCAGTTGAAAACTCTTAAGGTTTAACGACTTTGAACACAAACAGGTAGCTGTTGCCCTCCTTGGAAACAGTTTCAGTTTTGGTGGCTTTGAAGGCTTTGATTGAGTATTGCGTTTCGCCTCATGATGGCGAAGGTTCTTAAAATTGTTTTAGTGAGCAGGCATTGGAAGCGCTCCTGACGGACAATTGCATGTTGTCCTAGTTCTTTGCAAGCATGGCTTGCTCGGTTTAACGTCTGTTGATTCGGATGATTAAGCGTTCGATTACCATCAGGTTTAGGGCTTTTAAAAAGCGAATTTGGTTGTGCCAATTGGTTTTCGTTTTCGAAAATTCGTTACCAAGTTCATTCGCATGAATCTCCGGATGATTTCTCCCATATTAAAAATGGAATTTTAGATTCGACTATTTCGGCGCAATCTATTTGCGACAATTGCAACTCGATGACCTTCCAGGTCACCACATTTTTCAGGTGCTTTATGGCCAAAAAACGTACTCGTTCACGTAAAAAATCGGCAGATGCTTCCGCCACAAAGAACGATGATTTCCCGACGCTTGACGATATTGAAAAAGCGGCAACGCCGAAAAGGAAAAGGTCTTCAAGCCGAGCCAAGACCAAGGATGCTGATTCGGATATCGACGAAAAGCCAGCCTCCAAGTCGCGTACTCGTAGTGACAACGAATCCGACGACTCACGAGACAACGATCGAGGATCCAGAAACAACGGCGATAATAAATCGGACGGAGAGTCCAACGGCAATAGCCGCAGCCGAGGTCGTAGCCGAGGCGGTCGCAATAGCCGACGTCGCGGTGGCCGAAATAATAACAATGGCGGTGGTGGTGGACGAAATGGAGGCGGACGCAACAACCGCTCCAAAAATGGAAATCGTGGGCGACGAGGTGGGGGACAACGTTCCAACGAGCCGGTCGAGTTTGATGATGCAGAACTGGAACCAGGTATCGGCTTGCTGGAAATGCATCCCAATGGTTATGGATTTCTCCGCAATGCCGTCAACAACTATTCACGTGAGCGAAGCGATCCATTTGTTCCGGGAACGATGATTGAAAAGTTCAATTTGCGTCCCGGTGTGATGATCCGAGGCATGGTTCAACCCGCTCGAAAACAACAAGGGCCGCGGCTTCGTGAGTTGACCGAAGTCAACGGGGTTGAGCCAGCGGAGTATCTCGAAGTCAAATCGTTTGACCAATTGACTCCAATCAACCCGGAGCAGTGGTATCAAATGGAAACCGGCGCTGAGCCGCTGACGACTCGCGTTATGGACTTGCTCACTCCGCTGGGAAAAGGCCAGCGTGCATTGATCGTTGCGCCTCCCCGTAGCGGTAAGACGATCATGCTGCAACATATCGCCAACGGAATTGCGACCAATCACCCGAACTCGCAATTGATGGTCCTATTGATCGACGAGCGTCCCGAAGAAGTCACCGACATGAAGCGGAACGTCAATGGCGAGGTGATTGCCAGTAGCTTGGACGAAGATATTGAGAGCCACGTGCGTTTATCGCAGTTGGTTATCCAGCGTTGCAAGCGGCTGGCCGAGTCCGGGAAGGACGTGTTCCTATTGATGGATTCGATTACCCGCCTGGCCAGAGCGTTCAACAAGTGGGTTGGAAACACTGGACGAACAATGTCCGGGGGTGTGGACATCAAAGCGATGGATATCCCCAAGAAATTGTTCTCTTCGGCCCGCGCTTTCGAAGAAGGCGGGTCGCTAACGATTGTCGGCACCGCACTGGTTGATACCGGCAGCCGAATGGACGAACTGATTTTCCAGGAGTTCAAAGGAACTGGAAACATGG
>CAYSQZ010000116.1:0-8164 GCA_964433035.1 uncultured Pirellulaceae bacterium
GCGTGAAGCATGGCACCCGTTTTGCTATTCATTTCAGGATTGAAGGACCACTAGAAACTTACAATACCAGGCACTGTCTGACAATTTCATATAGGACTGAGCGGCGAGGCGCTCACATTTTACAAACAGTGATGAACATTCCACCCAAACGCGAACTTCGATCACCACGCGAAATCCGAAAGATGCGAACTGCCGGATTGGTTGTCTGGCAAGCTCACCAAGCTGCCGCCGCATTGCTTGCCACGGGCGTGACGACCGAGGAAATCAACCAGGCGTATCGCGATACGTTTCTTCAGTACGACGCCAAACCTTTGTTCCTAAATTATGGTGAGCAACCGGGAGTCCCGCCGTTTCCGGCTGAGACTTGCATTTCGATTAACGAGGAAGTTGTCCACGGAATTCCAGGACCAAGAAAGCTCAAAGAGGGCGACATTGTTTCGCTGGACACCGGCTGCAAAATTGCCGGGTGGTGTGGCGACGCGGCAGTGACTCACGCGATCGGCGAGATCGATGCTGAGTCTGAAAAGCTGATGAAGGTCACCCTTGGAGTGCTGGACTATTCAATCGAATTGATGTCGACCAAAACGAAATGGAGCGAGATCTGCAAATTGATGGAAAGCTACGTTTTAGATCAAGGATTGTTTGTGGTCGAAGATATGGTTGGACATGGAATCGGCAAGGAGCTTCACGAGTCTCCTCAGGTTCCCAATTACTATAACGATTTGTTGCTGCAAACTCAGGATTTCGTTTTAAAACCCGGGGTCGTGATTGCTGTAGAGCCCATGGTTAACATCGGAACCAAAGAGTTGGTGACACTTGATGATGGTTGGACTGTCGTGACTAAGAATCGTCGCAACAGCGCCCATTTTGAACACACCATTGCGATCACCAAAGATGGACCAGTTCGGCTTACCGGGCCTCCCAGCGACGAGGAGTTGCAAGACATGCCTCAGTGGCTTCACGACAAATCGAAGTGGGTAGTTTGGTAGTAGTGCGGCCGGTTGAGAGCCGAATCTACCCAACCGGTCCCCTGCGACCCTTAACTCAAACGCGATCGTCGGATATGCTGAGCGATTATCACTTAAAGGAGTTAACGATAGATGACCGCCCAGCGACTTGACGGCAAAGCGATTTCAAAACAGATCCAGGCCGAAACAAAAACCAAGGTTGCCGATTTTGTCGCCCAATCGGGCTACGCTCCAGTGCTGGCCGCGGTACTGGTTGGCGATGATCCGGCCAGTCAAGTTTACGTTCGCAACAAAGAGCGGGCTTGTAAACGAGTTGGAATTGAAAGTCGGTTGATTCGTATGTCTGGCGATAGCACTACCGACGACTTGCTCGCCAAGGTTGAAGAGTTGAACCAGGATTCAGACATTAGTGGAATTTTGGTTCAGTTGCCGTTGCCCGATCAGTGCGATTCGAGGGCGATTCTCGATGCGGTCAATCCGGACAAAGACGTCGACGCGTTCCACCCACACAACGTTGGCTTGATCTCTCAGGGACGACCGCGTTTTCTGCCTTGCACACCACATGGCATTGTGCAGTTGCTCAAGCGTTATGAAATCGAAACGACTGGAAAGCATGTTTGTGTGATCGGTCGCAGCGACATTGTTGGCAAGCCGATGGCGATGATGCTGGGGCAGCGTGACTCGGGGCTTGGTCCGGAGATGGCCAACGCGACGGTAACGCTTTGTCACAGCCGAACTCCCAATTTGGCCGAAGTGACACGTCAAGCTGACATTGTGATCGCCGCGATCGGGCGAGCCAATTTTGTGACGCCCGACATGATCAAGCCGGGCGCGACGGTCATCGATGTTGGGATCAACCGAACCGACGACGGTCTGGTCGGCGATGTTGACTTCGACGCCGCGATGGAAGTTGCTGGCTTCGTTACTCCGGTTCCCGGCGGCGTCGGCCCGTTGACGGTAACGATGCTGCTTGAGAACACGTTGGCGGCAGCGATTTATTTGGCGACGTCATAGTGGCCAGAGCTGGCCGATTTTGTTTGAGTCGCTGGAGTCGAGACGTGAACCTTTGCTCTCTGAACTCGTAACCTCGTCCACTACACAGGATCGCTCAGAGATCTTTTTCCATCCGGACATGCTGGATCGTTACTTCCTCGAAGTATTCTCCGACCGAGCGATAGCCAAGTCTCTGATAAAACGGTTCAGCGATGGTACGGGAATGACAAAAAACGTGCTTGCCGCCGAGCGACCCAACGTGTTGGTGGACGAACTCCATTAGCTGCTTACCGTAGCCTTGGCGTTGGAGTTGATTATCTACCGCAACTTGGCGGACCTTAAACCAGTCGTCATCTTGCTTGTGGACAACGCAGCAGGCTCCCACTTGATTATCGATCAAGCCAGCCAAATGAATGTCGGTTGATTCGGCCGCGAGTTGCTCTGCCGAAAAATTCAAACCCAGCGGCTGCCTGAGAATTCGATCTCGCAGATCGACGGCTAGGTCGTATTGCTGACCGCCATGTTGGATAATTGAAAATCGCATCTAGGTTAGTCTTTCAAGGTTCAGTAGTGGGCGAGGTTACCAGTCCCGTAAAATTCTATTGTAGAACTGCGTCTGCATCCTACGCTACTTGCCCAACTCGAATTATCTGCATCAAATAAAATCCAGTTGGTAAAAATTCGCGACGCAGTGCGAGTCAAGCAAGCGGGCGAGCGAAAATCGAGCGATTAAAAGCCGATTTGCCAACACACGACGCTTAAGCGGTTGTGAATTGCCGCCCCGACCAACTAAAATGTCAGACCAGTCGAATTTCGAAAAATCGCCAATCAGGTGGAGCCACATCGATGAATCTTATGATTCGAAAAATTTGTTTAATCGCTTTAGCTGCAATTTTGGTTGCGGGATGTACCCGAAGTGAAACTGCATCGGGCGAGAAAAAGCCCAAAGTCGCTTACGTCACCAACGCCGTCGCATCGTTCTGGGTCATCGCGGAATCAGGCGTCAAAAAAGGTGGAGAAGAATTCAATGCTGATGTTGAAGTCTTAATGCCCGTTGGAGGCAGCGTCGACCAGAAGCAGATGATCGAAGACGTCTTGATCAAGGGTGTCGATGGAATCGCAATCAGTCCAATCGATCCTGAGAACCAAACCGACTTAATTGATAAAGCCGCTTCGCTTACCAATGTTATCACTCACGATAGCGACGCACCCAAATCACAGCGACTCTGTTATATCGGCATGGACAACTACGATGCCGGTATCATGTGTGGCAAACTCGCACGCAAGCATCTGCCCGATGGCGGCAAAGTGGCAATCTTTATTGGACGACTGGAACAGGATAACGCGAAACGTCGCCGACAAGGAACCATCGATGGTTTGCTGGGTAGAGATCATGACCCCACTCGTTTTGATCCTCCGGGAACCGAGATCAAGGAAGCCGGCTATCACATCGTTGGAACCTTCACCGATCAATTTGACAAAGCTCAAGGCAAGGCAAACGCCGAAGACGTGATCTCACGTCATCCAGATATTGCTGGAATGATCGGCATGTTTGCGGACAATCCACCGTTGATTCTCGAAGCATTGAAGCAAGCCGACATGTTGAACAAAGTCAAAGTTATCGGGTTCGACGAAGCCGACCAGACGCTGCAGGGAATTGTCGACGGAACCGTAGCAGGTACCGTGGTTCAAAATCCGTTTGAGTACGGTCGTCAGTCGGTTCGAGTTTTAGCTGGCCTTGCCCGAGGACAATCGCTTGCCGAGCTTGGAATCCCCGAATCAAACTTCATGGACATTCCGGCTCGTACAATCGAAAAAGACAACGTCGAAGAGTTTTGGGCTGAGCTGAAAAAGAACCTCGGCAAAGAGTAGGATTCGCGGCAATTCATGAATCCTCCCAATGTTGAAAATTCAGCTGGCGATTGCCTGCTGGAAATCAAAAACATCACCAAGCGTTTCTCCGGCGTCACGGCGCTCGACGGGGTTAGCTTGTCGATTGCCAGAGGCGAAGTCCACGCTCTGATCGGCGAAAATGGTGCTGGCAAAAGCACGCTGATGAAGATTCTGGCTGGCGTTCAGCCCCCGGACTCAGGCACGATTTCTTTTGATGGGAAACTGGTCACGATCCGAAACGTTCAGGACGCGATTGATTTGGGAATCGCTTTGATTCATCAGGAGTTGAATCTCGCTGACAATCTTGAAGTCGCGTCAAACATTTTCCTGGGACGTGAGCCGACCAGGTTTGGGCTGATCGATTCCAGAACAATCCGCCAACGCTCGCGAGAGTATCTTGCCAAAGTCGGCTTGGACATTGAGCCCAATGTGAAAGTCAGCGAGTTGACGATCGGTTTGCAGCAGCTGGTTGAAATTGCGAAAGCGCTTTCGGTTAATGCTCGAGTTCTGATCATGGATGAGCCGACGAGCAGTCTTTCTCAGCGCGAAACCGACGCACTGTACAAAGTCATCCGCGATTTGAAACAACAGGGCGTAAGCATCATTTACATTTCGCACCGACTGACTGAAATCAAAGAGCTGGCCGACCGAGTAACGGTTCTTCGCGATGGTCAGAACGCGGGATCACTGCAGCGAGATGAGATCACTCACGATTCGATGGTCAAGTTGATGGTGGGTCGCGACATCGATCAATTCTATGCGAGGAAAGCCCAGGCAACTCGAGATGTTGTGCTTCAGCTGGATCAAGTTCGAACATCCGCTTGGCCGCAGCATGAAGTCAGTTTTAAGATTCGAGGCGGCGAGATTGTTGGCGTTGGAGGATTGGTGGGTGCCGGGAGGACTGAGCTCCTCGAGACGATTTTTGGGCTGACGCCGGCTTTGTCCGGCTCGGTCGCAGTCGATGGAAACGTGCTCAAGCTGTCAAGTAATCGCGATGCAATCCAGGCGGGGATCGCGTTGGTGCCCGAGGACCGTAAGTCTGCAGGGTTGGTGCTTGAGGCTGGCGTTCGCAGTAATATAGGTCTGCCAAGTCTGTGGCGGCACCGAGTGGCGCAAATGTTCGCCAATCGAAGCAAGGAAAAGTCGGTTTCAGCTGAAATGATTGCTGAGATGAAAATCAAAACACCCAATGATGGCCAGCAGGTGAAGTATCTCTCGGGCGGCAACCAACAAAAAGTCGTAATCGGAAAGTGGCTTTCGATGTCGCCGCGGGTTCTGCTTTTGGACGAGCCAACGCGGGGTGTTGACGTCGGTGCCAAGCAGGAAATTTATCGTTTGATGGAAGAGTTGGCCGAGCAAGGCGTCGCAGTGCTATTTGTCTCCAGCGAACTGGAGGAAGTGATCAGCATGTCCGATCGGGCTTTAGTGATGCATGAAGGTCGATTGGCTGGAGAACTTGGGCGCGATGAGCTTTCCGAGGAGTCGATCATGCAACTGGCCACTGGAACGAATTTGGTGGCTAAAATTTAAGCGCGGTAACCGGATTATCCAATGAAAAAAATTCTCGGTATTTTGGGTTTGCTGATTTTCATCTGCGTAGTAACTTCGCTGAAGAGCGGTCAGTTTCTGACTGCGTACAATATCGAAAACCTGATTCGCCGCACATCGTTTTTTGGCATTATTTCGATTGGTGCTGCGTTCGTGATCATCACCAGCGGTATCGATCTGTCTATCGGATCGGTAATTTGTTTGATCGGGTGTCTGGTACCCCACCTGCTAATCGAGCATGAGCTTTCGATTGCTGTGACGCTCGCGATTGTCGGGGGGATTTCTCTGTTGATCGGACTGACGCACGGTCTCCTGGTTACCAAAATGAAGCTGCAGCCATTCATTGTGACGCTTTGCGGTCTGTTGATCTACCGAGGAGTGACGCGCGGATTTGTACAGGATCAAACTCAAGGTTTCAAAGGCGGATTTGAAAGTCTGCGGGTTCTTTCTCAAGGACAGGTGTCGATTCCAGGAATCGAGTTTGGGATCCCCAATCCTTGCTTGATCCTGTTGGCCGTTGCTTTAGTTTCAGCGGTGTTTCTCAACTTCACCGTCTACGGCCGATATCTGTTGGCACTTGGGCGAAACGAAGATGCGGCTCGTTACAGCGGGATTAACACAGATCGAATGATCATTTTGGCTTACGTAATCTGCGGATTGCTTAGCGGCTTAGGTGGGTTGCTGTTCGTGCTCGATGTGGGGAGTGCCCAGCCTGTCGATTTTGGAAATTTCTACGAGCTCTACGCGATCGCAGCTGCGGTGCTGGGGGGATGTAGTTTGCGTGGCGGTGAAGGCACGATTATCGGAGTAGTGATCGGCGCAGCGGTGATGCAAGTACTAAAGAACTCGATTACGTTGATCGATGCAATTCCTACCAATATTGAATTCGCCGTGATTGGTTTCGTGATTCTGGGCGGAGTCGCGACCGATGAATTAATTAAGCGTGTTCACGCAAAACGGATGGCCAATCGGTTGAAGAATGCTGGTTGAAAGTGCTGGTTGACGAGCTCTCGTTCTCCACGGTGTTCGATGGAGCGCAGAGCGACTGGCAGGTTGTCCTCTCCGGTTCGTCTGTCACCCTCCCTCTGGGCCCTCTGGGAGGGTCGGAGAATTCGCTTGCGAATTGGACGAGGAGGGCGCCGATCAGAATAAGGCGCGAGGTACACGGAAGAACCATCATGGTCGGCTCAAGGGCGTGGGACGGCCCTTTGCACTCTTGCGGGTTTAAGAATCTTGGTTCAATTTCTCCTCGCTGACGCGTCGGGTTACCATTTGCGCTGTTAACGATCGTTTACCCTCCCCGACCTGCGCCATCATGAATGATGGCGAGTTCGACCCTCCCGGAGGGAGGGTGACTTCTTTTAGTTGGACTGAGCCACAAAATTTAACGAAGGCCTCTATGGATGCAAGAATGGAATTACGCGGAGAATCGAAACTCACCACAGATTTACCTGAGGAATCGAAGCCTACCGCCGGTCCGGAAATCTTGAAACTCACCGCCGGCCTCGGAACTCACCGGCGATCTTGAAATTCACCAGCGATCTTGAAACTCACCGCCGCGGCAACTTACTTGCCAGCCGACCAATTCCGCCACCGACGAGTTTTCCTACCTGTTCACCATAAGGCACAAACGAAGCCAACTGGCCAACAACCGAAGCCCCCACACTTGGAAAGAGAATATCCCGTGCTTCCTGATATTGTTCCGGGGATTGGTTCTCAAAATATCCCAGTGTCAGTTTGGCGGCAGTCGTTTCGTGTCCCAAGCCCAACACGGGAATGTCTTTGACTGCTGCGTATGCTCCTGGATTGACTCGGCTGCTGAGATCCTGAGCGTAAGCTGCGCGAGAGATAGCCACAACGGGCGCGTCAGAGTAAACGTGAAGCGACTCAGAGTACGGATTGTACCAATCACCCCCAGTCAATCGTCCTGGCAACAACGTGTACTTCAGTAAGTTGTAGTTGCCAAATGTGGCTTTCCAAATCGGGCGAATGTTCTTGTTAGCGATCATGCGCTTCAACTCGTCTCTTGGAGCGTATTGGTTGGAGCGAACCAGGACAGAGTTGAGGCCGTTTTGCTCCAAGTAGTTTGTGATTGCGGTTTCCGTTTGAGGCGAAACCCGATGGTTGTCCACGCGCGGGTCGCCCAAGGCGATTCGATTTGGCAAGGCAAGCACTCGGCCCGCCATGTCAATCATTGGTCGAGGCTGGCCGCGTTGGACTTGAACTTGTTGGTAAGCGTTGGCGGCTAACGGACGCTCCGCCCGTTGATAGACATTGAGTGATGAACAACCAGTTAAGCCAAGAGTTGGCACCGCGATGGCCAGGCAAAGCAAAATTTTTGTAGTCAAGCCATACATGGTGAGTCATACTCCGAAACGGTCGCTCGTCAATTTCATTGTTGTATTGGTCGGCATTTTCAAACGTTGGCAGGAAGAAAATGAATCTGCAACATGATTTAGCTGAAAGCAGCTAGCTTGAGTGAAAGATGATTCACAGAGAGGTGGGGTGAACCGCGAAACTAGGCAGGTTGGTTTGCGTCTACGGGCAACGATCGTTGCAGAAAACGCTGGCGATAAGATTTCGGGGGCTAGACCAACAGCCCAAGGTACTCGATAAAACCTCGTGGAGGTTGGACGCGATGCCAGCGCCAAACAGTGGAAACCGGAACCGAAAGAAGCTAACGCTGAAAGTCTCCAGGTTGGTTTACGCCAGCGGGCTTAGACCAATAGCTTTCTTTACGCCAACGGCGTTAGACCAATAGC
>CAYSQZ010000116.1:8264-14483 GCA_964433035.1 uncultured Pirellulaceae bacterium
TTAGACCAATAGCTTTCTTTACGCCAACGGCGTTAGACCAATAGCCCAAGGTTCTTGAACCTTGGGAAAACCAAACACAACGCACACAATCCCAACGGGATTGGATCAGGCGCTGCGGTGTTTTTTTGTCCAACCCCGTTGGGCCCGTGGGGTTTCGCGAAGCAAGAGGCGACTATGTACATACCCAAGAACACCAGAAATTGTGCCTCCGCGTCACGAATCCGTCGAGCCCGAGCAAGCTCAAGATGCTGCTGCAACAGGTCAGCCATTTCAACGCGTCAGGTTGGATGCGATATCAGAGCTCAAACGACTCGACTTTTTCTTGAACGTCGTTCATAAAGTTCGCGGCACCGATTCCGTTGGCGATCCGATGATCGAAACTCAAGGTGGTCGTAACAGTCGGGCGGAACTTAAACGAATCACCGTCGGGGACGGGGTAGGAGAACACCTCGCCGAAGGCAAGCGTCGCAACTGCGGGCGCGACGATCGCGGGAATTCCGGCTCGCATGCCGGCTTTGCCGATATTGGAGACGGTTACTGTTGTGGACTCGTCGGCTTGATCTTCGCCATTGCGGGCGAGCTTGACCTGCTTAGCATAAGCCGCAAAGAACTCGTCAGCCGTCATTTTGTCGGCGTCATGGATGACGGCGGTGACCATTTCGTCACCGGCTAGTGCCACAGCAATACCCAAGTTGACCCGATGGAAGACTTTAAGTGAATTGCCATCGACAGAAATCGCACTACGGAACTTGGGGTGTCGAGTCAACGCATCGACCACTGCCCAGCAAGCCATCGCAAAACCGGTTGGACCTCCGGATTTTCGGACTCGATCTCGCGCGGCTCGAATATTGGTCCAGTCGATATCATTGACGACCGTGACGGGAATACAAGCCTGAGCGCCTCGACCCATCCGGTAATTCAACACGATCTGTGATTTTGGCAGCTGCTCAATCTTGAACTGCTCCGCCGATACGCTTGTGTTGACCGCTGCCAAAAACGCATCGACGTCAGCAGGCATTAGCTTGCGACCAGCACATGGAATTTCATCGACCCGCTCCAACAGATTCAATTCCTTAAGATACTTTCTTGTTTGGGGAGGAATCAACGCGCGGGTTGAACGAACTGGCTTTTCAGATGATTTCGCCACGTTCAACTTAGGTGCCGCTGCGACCTCGGCGGGCCCGTGGAACGCTTTCATTTCTTCGACACCTTCGGCGACTTCGATCTGGCCAATCTCGGCGCCGATCTGCAGCACCGTACCGGGCTCGACCATCCACTTAACCAGCGTCCCCTCGTAAGGCGATTCTACGTCTGTCGTTGCTTTGTCCGTCTCCATAACGTAGATCGGTTCGTCGCGGGTGATTTTATCTCCCGGTTGTTTTAGATACTCAACAAGCAATGCCTCTTGAAGGCCCTCGCCAAGCTGCGGTATTCGAACTGGAATAACAGGCACTTTGATCAATCCTCCATTGTGTATCGAATCGCTTCGATAACTTGTTCGGTGTCGGGCAACGCAGCATATTCAAGAATCGGGTTGTAACCAATATGAACATCCGGCTTGGAAACTAACTGGGGAGCGCTGACGAAATAACAAAAGCTCTCGATGTCGCTCATGATCTCTGAAATGATCATTTGTCCAACACTACAGGTCCTTCCATCTTCCTGCACGACCACCAGTCTGCCGGTTTTTTCAACCGAGTCGAGAATCGCTTCTTTGTCCCAAGGCTGAATCGATCGTAGATCGATGATCTCCACAGAGCACTCATCAGCCAGTGCATCAGCGGCGGCGAATGCAGGTTCAATACAATTTCCCCACGCAACAACGGTGACGTCTTCACCGGATCGACGCACCCGGGCTTCACCGAAACCGACCGGCGGAATGGTTTCGGGGGCTTGCATTTGCTGACGAAACATGTGCTTGGGAATCAAGAACATCGTTGGATCGTTGGAGTGCATCGCCGTCCACATCAAAGCCGAGGCGTCCTCGGGCGTGCTGGGTACAACGACCCGGAGCCCGGGAAAGTGAGCGAATACGGACTCGTTGGCTTGCGAGTGCCACAGTGAACCACCAGGCAAATAGGCTCCGTATGGTGCATACATCACGATTGGGCAGATCCAGTGGCCGTTGGTTCGCCAGCGAAGTGTTGCCAGGTTCTGCGTGATCTGGTTCATCGCTGGGCCGACGAAATCAATAAACTGAATTTCGAACAAAGGTCGCTTGCCATAGCAAGCCATGCCAATCCCGACACCAGCGATCGTGGCTTCGGCCAACGGCGAGTTGAAAACGCGAGTCGGATGTTCGTCGGAAAGATCTGCCGTCAAGCCGAACACGCCGCCCTTGGGAGCTTCGATGTCTTCTCCGAAAAAGAAATACGAATCGTCGGTGTTGAGACCGTGTTTAAACACGTGATTGATCGCGTCAACAATTCGCCATTTTCGGCCGCCTTCAATCGGTGGCGCCTCAGGGATCGGAGGCAAGTCCATCACATGAGTCATCAAGTCGTCGGGCGTCGGGTCGGGTTCTGACTCGGCCGCAATGTATTCACGGTCAACCTGCTGGTTGATTTCAGATTTGGTGCGTTCCCATTCTTCCTCGGTTAACTCGCCAGCGGCGATTAGCTCGCGAGACAAGACAAGAATCGGATCCCGGTCAAACATTTCTTCGATCTCGTCTTTTGGGCGGTAGACGCGATGGTCGTCGGAGCTGGTGTGCGAGCAAAGCCGATCCAGTTCGGCAACGATAACCGTGGGGCCGCCGCCAGAGCGGGCTTTTTCAATCACCGGAGCTGCGGCATCAAAAACCCGATCGGGGTGACGCGCGTCGAGGTGCAAAAGATGGCGCTCGTTAAAGACCTCGAGCTTGAACGGGTTGAACTTTTCAGTGTTGGTGCTGATCCCGTAATTGTTGTCTTCGACGATAAACACAACCGGTAGTCGGCGCTCGATAGCAAACGCGATCGCTTCATAGAATTCACCCTGACGTGACGCCGCATCACCCAAGGTCGCTACCACGACATTGGGGTCTCCGTCGAGCTGCATTGCCCAAGCGACTCCGCACGCTGGTAACGCGTTGGCGCCCGTTGGAGTTGGTACACTCCAGATGTTTCGTTTACGATCCGAATAGTGCCCAGGCATCTGTCGCCCACCGCTGGACGATCCGGCTTTGGCGAAATAAGCGCTGGCCAATTCTGCATTGGTAATGCCTTTGGCCAATACAAGTGCCCGGTCGCGATAGTAAGGAAAGAGGTAGTCTCCTTCTTCAAGCAGCAGCGAGATGGGCGCCATTGATTCGTGCCCCATCCCGGCGACCTGAAACCAGCCTTTGGATTGACGAAGCAAAACGCCTTCACGGCGATCTCCTTCACGGCTGAGATACATCAGTTTCAACAGTTCGAGACGATTGTATGTCATTTCTGCTTGCGTCTTCATACGGCTATTTCGAATCCATCCGATCTAGGTAGGTCAGTAGGTAGTTCAAGTAGGTAGTTCAGTAAGGTAATTCAGTTACAACGTCTTCAAAACGTCTTCAAGCTTCATCCAATAGATGCCCAGCTGACTGGGGCGAGCCAACTGCTGCGAGATTTTAACGCCTGAAACTTCATCATCAATAGCTAATAAAGGCGACTATTCCTCGGTCGGATGGACAATTGCGATCAATACATCTTATTTGTGGAACTATTTTCGCCGATTGACCTCTTGGAGCTATCACTGATCCAAAAACAACTAAACCAAGGGCACCATAGGTTTATCCGATGACTATGTTTCAAAGCGATACCAATCCCAACTCAATTGTCGCAACAGCCAAAAAAATAGCCCGAAAATTCAAACTCGCGGGAATCTTTTTGGGTAAAAACAGGTGTGGGGCTTGGCTGGGGCGTAACAAGTACACAGATAGACAGGCCGATATCAGGCATGTGACTTCAAGCACAGTATGACTACGGTTGCTTGTGCAACTGGCTGGTTCTACTGGGCTCATACCGCATGAATGATTTTAATACAGACAAAAATAGAATCCCTTAATCCGAGCAACTAGCTGAAGTTTCGGGTAAACTAATATCAGCCCAGTGTTTTCTGGGTTTTAAAGAGCGTAGATTGGACTGGCGGATTAAGCCAGCCAAGAAGCTGAGAAGAAATAGAAACGCTGGCCCATCTTGAGTTGGGTGGTTTCTTTCTTGGGTCTAGCGTTATTGCTTGAGAGTTATTTTGAAATCGAACGACGCTAACTTACAGCGTCCTGTTGAGGAGAAACACGTGGCTCAGTTAGGTAAAATTGGCGCATCGAACCAAAAATTTGGTTTTGGAATGTTCTTGGTCGTGACTTTGATTTGTGGCGTTTCGCTGGGACAACAACTACAAGAAGTTGCTCCGTTAGTGAACCAAGCCGCTTTGGACCAAATCACTTACGACATCGAATACATGTCGTCCGATGAAATGGGGGGCAGACAACCGGGGACCGCTGGAATTCAGCTTTGCGAAGACTATATCGTTGAGGAGTACAAGAAGGCGGGTCTTAAACCGTTGAAAGACGGAACTTACCTGCAGTCACTCGATGTCGGGCGGACCCGCACGGTCAGCAAGGACGAAACGGCGTTGTCTTTGAAAGGTCCAAACGGAAACGACTTGGAACTTAAGCTGGGAGAAGACTTCCAGCAGTTGTTGGGCCGAAAGGACTTTGACCTGAGCTCTGATCTTGTTTTTGTTGGCTACGGAATTTCGGCTGACGAACACAATTTCGATGAGTACGCAGACGTTGATGTTGAAGGCAAAGTTGTTGTGCTGATTCGATACGAACCTCAAGCCGAAGATGCCAACAGCGTCTTCGATGGGGAGAATACCTCCAGGCACGCCACGGGTCGCAAAAAGGTCACTGTCGCTCGCCGGGCAGGCGCCGCTGGAATCATCATGGTCAATGATCATGCCCGCGTTGCTGAAGAAGGCGAAGACGGTTTGATCCAGTCGGATCGCTTTGGCACGAACTCGCTGCCATTTGTTCAAATCAAGCGAGAAATTTTTGACAGGGTCTTGGAGGCGTCTCCGCTGACCTCGCCAACGGGAAAGTCGCTTTCGAGCGTGGACGAGATTGAGAAGCTAATCGACTCAAACCTTGAACCGATTTCGCAGCCGCTTAAAGATTGGTCCTGCGAATTCAAATCTGCTTTCCCGGTTAAGCAAACCAAGACCAACAATATTATTGGAATCATCGAAGGCGAAGGGCCCAATGCTGATGAGACGATCGTCATCGGTGCTCATTACGATCACTTGGGGATGGGTGCCTATGGTTCGCGTGCCGGAGGCCGGCGCGAGATTCACAACGGTGCCGATGACAACGCGACCGGAACGGCTGCCGTTATTGAGCTTGCTCGTCGGTTCAGTCGCCGAGACAAAAAGCCCGGTCGTCGCATGGTGTTCGTCTGCTTTACTGCCGAAGAGATGGGCTTGTTGGGAGCCAAACATTACTGCGAAAACCCGATCTATCCGCTGGAATCGACCGCCGCGATGGTAAATTTTGACATGATTGGTTGGCTACGTGACGAGCAGTTGACGCTTTACAACTGGAACACATCTCCGCAACTCGATCCAATCTTTGAAGCCGCCAATGAAGGAATGGGCTTTGATCTCAAGAAACCAATTCAGGCGTTCGGCGGCAGTGATCATCTTCCGTTTAACGAGCGTGGTGTACCCAATATGTTCATTCATACCGGCACCAACGCCGTTTACCACACTCCCGAAGACGATTTCGATGCGATCAATTGCGAGGGGGCGTTGCGCGTGATCGATTATTCAGAACGTGTGGTTTCGATGCTGGCCGAGCTGGAAACCAGGCCGACCTTTGGAAAACCCAAGCCATTCCGATTGGGCGTGATGATCGAAGAAGCCGATGGGCAGATCAAGATTGACGGGGTATCGGAAGATTCGATTGCCCAAAAAGCCGGGATTCTCAAAGGGGATATCCTTCTGAGCGTTGATGGTGAAGCGATGGAAAATCGCCGTAACCTTGTAAGAATGCTTCGCCGCGACCGAGGCAAGACCGTTGAGATGAAAATTAAGCGCGGTGATGAAGAGGTCACGCTCGAGGTTGAGCTGAAAAACTAGAGCAGGCATTTCTCCATTCGTCGAGCCGAACTCATATTCATTTCTGGTTGGCGAGCGTGCGGCCCGTCTTTTTTGAAGACGGGACACGCTCTGTCAGTCGGCTCGTCTGCTGAGCCATATAACTCG
>CAYSQZ010000117.1:0-14418 GCA_964433035.1 uncultured Pirellulaceae bacterium
GCCAGACCATGGTGCGAAATACGAACAGGCTAAAGTCGCCGATCGCCATGATCGCATTAAGAACCAGCCCGCCCCAGTCGGAGACCCAATTCACGAACCAGCCGGTACATCCGCCGCGCGTCGCTCGGTCGCCAGAATAACCTGGACGTTGAGGAATTGGGTTGCGTGAGACGGAGGACATGTTCAAAGTCGGCGCTTGCGCGCACTGATCGATAAAACGAGCCCCCCCGATATACGACTATCTTATCGTCTGGCTCGGGTACTCCACTTGAGAGAGTTTAGCGACTGGGCAAATTATTTTAATTGACGGCCCCAAGAGTCAGCCTATTTAACGCCAAGAACTGCTTGCATGCTATCAAGCCAGTGTGTTTGATCGTGTTGAGTCTCTTCGCGGCCACGATTGGGTCACTTGGAAGAAGGGGGCACACTTTTCGGGGCGCCGTCTCGAAACGTTTTCAGCTTCGCTTGCCGACGGCTGGACAGAACCTCTTTTATCCAAGGAGCCAGATTGACTAATGCACCAGCCATTGCAATGGGAGACTATTCTTCCCCAGTTGTGAAACCGTCAGGTTGAATAGATGTGAATTTTGGGAAGCACGACAAATAGCTAAGCAACCAAACAAAATTGAAATGGACAAGAATTGGCTACCAAATCGAATCAAAACTACGCGGACAACCCAACTGATTCCCTCTTCCGCCAGTCCAGAATCGCGATCGGCCCAACTGAGTTGCAAAACGATTCACTAATTCAACTAGTGATCCCAATAATCGGCCACTTTGTGCGAACACGAATACGGAGTTGAGGTCACGCCAACTAATCTGTCGGCGAGCATTTCGCAGCGCCAAGTCTCTTCTACGCCCCGTGATCTGTGACTCCATTGAGAACACGTGTGGAATACATATGAGGCTTGCCAGATTTTTACCGGCACATTCTGTCGTGCTATGATGAAGCTAGACGTCCGCGACATTCAAACTGACTTTGGGAACTGTGATGCTATCTAAGCCGAATACCTCTTTTTTGATAGCGCCTTATCTTGTTCCGTTTCTTCTGAGCTCGGCGATTTTCCTCGTTGAAGCAAAGCCTTGCATTGCTCAGCACGCGCCCGTCAAGATCAGCCGCGTTGACGATGTGATCGCGAATTGGAGCAAAAGCCAGCATCTGTTCGTTAAAGGCGAGTTGGGAATTTCAGACGCTCAGTATGAAAAGCTGGAATCCTGGATCTCGAGCAATGCTCCCAATTGGACGGTGGTCCTGATGCAGAATGCGAATCAGGAATACTATGCGGCGGAGGATGGCCGACGTTTCAGAAACGCGGATGCCGTACGGTTTGCGCTTGGTCATCGCCTCAACAACCAGACCGATTTTGGTTCGCTCGTCCACGAGAAAACAGGCGAGCCTAGCGGCGCGGTATTCGTATTGTTCCTGGCTGAGCGAAAGTTCAGTTACTATGGTTCCGACGTTCATGACCGGAGAAATCTTGGCGAGTCGAAGTGGAAGGGGAAGCTGGATCGCGAAGCCGTTCGGGCGATGCGAAATGGTGGTCGCATTATCGATGCGGTCAAGAATACGATCAAGCTTATCGATGGCGAGTTGGCTCGAAAGATCGCCCGCGAAGAAGCTCAAGCCAAAAAAGCAAAAGCGAACCAACAGCGAGCGATCCGCGAGCGGCTTCGCGAAATCGAAAATCTGAAATCACGAATCGAGGTGATTGGCGAAGGCGCAATCGGTCGTGTCGAGGAAGCGGCTCGGGAACTTAAAAGCAAGTTTCCCAAAGCAAGTCAATCAAAGCTGGCGCTGCCGCCCGTCGAAACATGGCGAGTTGCCCTCCAGGCTCAGCGAAAAAAGCTTGGTGATGAATCCGTCGATGTGCGAAAAACACAACTGGCTCTCGGCAATGTCGAAGGTCAGATTAATCGGTTCCTTGATGCCTATGCAGCCCACGCGGCATTTGAGGAAATGATTGTTCCGGTTGAAACTCGGTTGGATGAAATCGCGGACGATCCCAGTGGCGCGGCCGGCGAAATCAGCCTCGAAGCATATCGTTTGCTCGACGAAGCCCGAGACGGTCACGCGATCGGCGAATTGAATTTTGCTGATCCGATTCACAAGGCCAGCGAAATGGTCGAACAGGGTAAGCAAGCAATTCGCTTGGAAAAGAAACGTGTCCGTCAGGAAGCTCAGCGGAAGTCGTTGATTCGCAAGACGATCGCGGGAGTTGCTTCGGTGCTTGGCGCAATTTTGCTTGGGGTTCTATGGTTTCTCAACGCCCGTCGCCGCCCGGCACTTCGACAGGCGCACGCTTTGTTTGACAAACAAGCCAGGTCAGTAGCAGTCGAGTTGGAGCAGGTCGATCAGGTCGTGTCACGTAGTGAACAGGTTGTTGGCACACCCGAAGCGTTTGCCGACAAGAAGTTTGCGGGACAGACTTTGAATCTTGGAACACAAACATTTGAGCAAGTGGATGGACTCAGGCAAATGTCTGCCGAAGCTCAGCGGTATCTTGATTCGGCCCAGTCGCTGATTCATCCTTCCAGTCCGCTTGCCGAAGCCGCCAATATGTTTTCCTCGACTCGTTATCTTAAATGCGTCAGCCACCTCAGTGGTTCGAGTTTGCAGGTCCCCAATGCCGTTGAAAAATCCGGTCAACAGTCCAATCAATCAGGGCCTTCGCTTTGGATGACGTTCAAAGAGTTTTCGGCAGACTTGCATGAGCGAAAAAGCGACGTCAACTCGAATGTAGATCTTTTTGGAAATAGTGTCGATTCAGTTAGCCAACAGGTGGGTGAATTGCAAGCGAAGATCGACCAAGCCACACAGTCGGAGCAAGAGCTGTCCCGGGCGGCGCGTTTGGATCGGCACTTCAAGATTCCAAATCTGTTTGAAACCCTTTTACCGGCGGCGCAAGTCCTATGCGATTCGGCGCAGTCCATTGTCCAGACCGATCCGGTCAAAGCTGTTGCTGAAGTCATTCCCGCAGGACGACAGAAGATTGATGATGGTCTGGCGATGATTGGCCACGTCAAGACTGCCCGCGACGAGATCTTCCCCAAGCTAGACAAGTCGGCTGACGAATTGAAACGTTTAAGATACAAAACTCGTTGGATCGAAAAGCGAGTCAATGAGCTTAGCGACCAAGCTGACGAGCTATTGAGTGAAGCGGCAAAGCGTAACATAAGTGACCAAGCCGATGAGTTTGGCGGCGATGTAAAAGCACTGGGCCAACGCGCTCTGCGGACACTTGAACTGGCCCAGCAAGTAGACGAGGAGACTTTACCCGCAGTCGAAGAGCTCAAAGACCGCATCGCCAAAGGGCGCGGCACAATCGCTCAAAAACTTGGCATCGCTCAATCCGCTGCGCTCAAGGAGGATGATTACGATCCAGACCTCGACCTTGCCCAGGCTCGCAAGCAACTGGAGTCGGCGAAAGCCGCGATTCACTATGGCGGTGTTGAGTCAGCGATGGAGTCAATTGAAGAAACGTCCATTGAGTTGGGGCAAGGACACCAGCTAGTCGAAAGTTCGTTGGTCGTTTTGGAGCAATTTAACAACCAGCACGCCAACCAATCTAAAACCAATCAAGAACTAGCCAACGTCCTCTCGCAACGGGAGATGCTGATCCAGAAAACCGAGGCTCGTTATGCTGAATCGGCGCTGGCGATTCGCGATGAAGACTTTGTTGCCAAGTATAGCCAGATCATGGATGACCCGGTGGCGACGGTGTCGAGTTTGTTCGCCAACAGTAAGTCAATGTTGGCAAATTTGGAACCGAGTCTTGAGCAAGCCAATCAGAGCTTTGCTAAAGGCGAGGTCCTTTCAGCAGCCAATTCACTGGTGTTGATCGAAAATGATCAAAACGGCGTTGAGCAGATGCTTGGCCAAATCGAGTCGCACTGCCAACACGTCGAGGAAGTCGCCACGGTCAACTCGGAGTTGCTGGTCCAACGAGTTACGCGGCTTAGTTCTCTGGCGGACGAACTCTCAGACGCCCGAACTCAAGAAGCAACGATTGTGCATGGCTCAGCGATTCAAGAACGTCTTGATCGGTTTGTCGCTGATTTCGAGTCTTCTCGGCGGCTACGTGATCCGTTTGCAGATGCGGCGACGATTGAACAACTAAAAAGTGAAATTGATGTTCTGGTCAGCGAGTTGCAGGCCGATCGGCAAGCGTTTAAGACGGCCAGCAACGCGGTCGCCGGTGCCGAGCTTGAGTTGGTAGTTTGCCAGAAACTGGTAAAGAAGTCTCACAATGATTCCGTTCCCGACAGTGTTGAAATAAAGAAATGCCAGGACGAGGTCTCGAATTTTGAAGTCCAATTGGGACGGTTGCAGAAATCGTTGCAGGTGGTCCACGGGCATTGGCAAACGGTCAATAAGGAAGCGACCGAGTTGAACCAGCAGCTTGCCGTGCTCAGTGCAAGGTTGCGAAGGGAACTTGAACACGCTCAACAAGCCGCCAATTCATTGGCCGCTGCGTCCTCGGCCGTATACGAGGCTTCTAGCTGGGTGGGATCTTATGGGATCGTTGTGACTGGCAGCCCTGGCGTAGGGGAATTGGAAAACGCCAGATCGCTTTTGCGGCAAGGGAACTATCACCGTTGTATTGAGTTTAGCAAAGCTGCTCAGAGGGCTGCGCACAATGGAATTGCCAAAGCCGAAGATCGAGTCGCCAGTAAGCGTCGGCGGTTGGCACGAGAAGCCGAAGAGGCTCGACGAAAACGTGAGCGCCGACGCCGGCGCCAAGCCGCCGCATCATTCAGTTCGAGCTCGTCCAGTAGTTCCTCATTTGGATCCTCGTTCGGCTCCAGCTCTTCCTCTTCAAGCTGGAGTTCATCCGGTTCCTCCTCAAGTTGGAGCTCAGGTGGTGGGTCGAGTTCCGGAGGCGGATCGGGGTTTGGGACCTCTGGTTGGTAGGCACGGCTTGGGCCAACTGCAGCAGTGCTGTCACGGTAGTGCAGGATTTTTTGGATAGGATCACAGGATGGACAGGATGGCGGTTAAGTGCCCGATTGTCTGACACCTATCGTGATCAGCAAGTTGGCCCACAGCGCCTGATCACCGGTTTGAATTGTCAGCACATGCCGGTCAGAAGCGACGGCATCATAGAATTCCCAACGATCGATCGCCGTTAGCTCGACACCAGAACCCGCATCGGCAAGCGACTTGCGGTACTCGTCCCAGACCGGAGGATCGTGGGGAAGCTTGTAGGGATCGTCATCCGGCATCCCCATCGTGCTTATCGATTCGACTGGAATTGCGCTCAGCAACGCTTCGAGTACCTGCTGGACGGTTGGCACACCAGGAGTCAGGCAAAGGCTGACCAGCTGAGCCTTTGGGCCCATCGCCGAACAGGCCGGATAGTTGCCGTCCGCGATCAGCACCTGGCTGCTGTGTCCGGCCTTTGCAAGAATTGAATTGATTTCCGGATGAATCAGTTGATGCTTTAACATGCTTGGATCCTGTTAGCGCTTGGAATGTTCCTGTCGATGATATCCGCCGCATATAGGTTTGGGCAGGCACATCAGTAAAACAATTTTTCGATTCAGTGATTGTGGCCCCAAGATTGACATCCAGTGGGAGCCAAATGGCACTCACTTTATTTGGGCCGGAGGCCGGGTTTTTTCAACTAAGAAAAAGCGGTTTCAAATGTCGCTCATAAAGATTCTCGGTCACGTTACGGCTGATCGATTCCTCGCACTCATTGAGCATATCCAGATAACGATCACCCAGCTTGGCCGCTATCTTGTATCCAACATGCAACAGCTGGCGAAACGATGAATTGAATTCGGCGTGGTTCGGATCGTGCCGAAGTGCATTAACGTACTGCTCGGACGACCAGTTGTTGACTTCTGCGGCGGTCGGCAACTGGGCAGGATCGATGTCGATCACGGTTGCATAGGGAGCACACAACGCATCAGAATGCTCCAACGCCTGGGCATAGACTTCTTTGGCGATCTCCAAACCAGCCCCACCGGCTTCGGCGAGCCCAATCAATTCTTCCAGCCAAGTTGTTCCCGCGGTTTTGATGTGCAGGCCAGCCCCCGTTTTCTCAAGCGCCTTACGAATCGGCCCGTAGATCGAAAATTTATCGCTGCCAGAGTGGACGCTTAGCTTGAGGTTGGCTGGCAAACCATATTGCTCAACAGCATAAGCAATCACCGCAAGATCGTCTTCGAACTCTTTTGCAAATTGAGCGACATCACCGACGTAGTCGACCCCTTTATTGAACCGGCCAGTAAACTTGGGCGCGATCGTTTGGATCGGAATCCCTTCTTTGGCGATCGCGGCCAGGATGACCAACAGCTCTGGTGGCGTTTGTGGGCTGTCGGTTTCGTCCATCGAGACTTCGGTGATGAAAGTCCCTACACCGTTTTTACCAGCGATGTAACGGTAAATTTCACCAGCCAGCTGGACCGCCTTTAAATACTGATTGGCAGTCGCCGCGATCGACTCTCGAGTCATCTCAAGCGGTTCCGGGATCCCGACGATGTTAAGCGTACCGATCAACTCGGGGACCGATTCAATAAATGCGTTAACGTCCGCCTCGTCGGCCGCTTCGCCAATCGCGTCAGCAACATCGATCGTGTAAAAATCGCTGCTGCTCAAAAATGGGTCGACGATTTTCAAATTAATATGATCGGCATCCACATAGTGCGATTTCTTCCAGCCAAGCGATTTGACTGCTTCGTCGGCCGCCACGCGACAACTCTCGATTTCGGACCCGATCGTTCGGTGTTCGCGGTTCGACTTATTCCAAACCGGCACGACATCAACGCCTTGCTCGGCCGCTTTGATGATTGCAGCAAGTTGAGCTTTCCCCTGATGGGCAAAACGATCGCCAACGCCAAAAGAGAATTTTTCGATGATCAGTGACATGGTTATCCTTGTTGTGATGAAGTCGAGATTCGAATCGAATTTCGATTGAGTTTTTTTAAGCGTCGAGATTGATTTGGATCTTTGTGATGCTTGCCGGATCTTCGCTCCACGCGTTCATCGCTGCGGGAGCCTCGGCAAGTGAAACCGTTTTAGTGATCACTGTTTCAAGCGGAAAGTTTCCCGCCTCCAGCATGGTGATCACATCGGCAAAGTCTGCCGGCAGCGCGTTTCTGGAACCACGGATGTCCAGCTCTTTCAAGACAAAGAACTTGGTCTCGTACTCGATCGGCGCTTTGGCCCAGCCGATATAGACAACGCGTCCGGCAAAGCAGACCTCTTGGACGGCCATTCGATAAGTCATTGGGTGTCCGACCGCTTCGATGATAACATCCGGTCCGTGTCCGTTTGTAAGTTCCCTCAATCGCTCGTGCAAATCTTCCGTACGAGAATTGACGAATTCGGTGGCGCCGCAGTTTTTCGCAACCACTGATTTGTTGTCCTCGATGTCGATCGCAATCACCGTCGCACCACGAAAGTTCGCACCCGCGATCACACCCAAGCCGATCGCTCCACAGCCGATCACTGCCACTGTATCGGTCTTGGTTACCTGCCCTCGGGCGACGGCATGAAACCCAACGGTCAGCGGCTCGACGAGCGCTAGTTCGCTCAGCGAAAGTTTTTCCGATGCGATCAATTTTTCAACGGGAGCCGTTGTGAACTCACAGAGCGCTCCATCTCGCTGGACGCCCAGCGTCTCATTGTTCATGCAACAGTTAAAACGCTCCTTCAAACAGGCCGAGCATTTTCCGCAGGCAGAATAGGGAATTACCAGCACTTCCTGGCCGATACCCCAGCCCGTGACACCCTGGCCAAGTTCCGTAATCGTGGCCGCGATTTCGTGGCCCGGTACTCGCGGATATGTCACCAAAGGATTAAGCCCTTTGAACGCGCCGAGATCGCTTCCACAATATCCGACGCGATTGACCTTGAGCAAAACTTCGCCCGCCTTGGGGGTAGGCATCTCACGCTCGGCCAGCACGACGGTCCCGGGCTCAGTGATTTCAATAGCTTTCATTGTTTTGCTTTTTGATTTGATAAAAGTTGGGAGTCGGCAATCACGTTTTTATTTTGCCTAGCGGCGCCATTTCGACAAACTTGGCCAACGTCTTACGAACACCTTCTTTAATGTCGGTTCGAGGCAGCCCCGGAAATTCCTGCTCGATCAATGAGTCGTCGAGATCGCAAATAAACAAATTGGGAGTCGCCGCGGGGGCGACGCCCGTATCAAGGAAGTCGGAAATCCCCAGCTCCTCGCTCACCGCTTTGATCGTATCCAGGAACTCCGTCACTTCGATCGTTCTCCCTTTGATATTGAACGCTTCGCAACCGCTAAACGGCAGCATGCAGGCACCCGCAAAATGGGCCCCGACGTCTTCGACATAGTGATAATTCTCGCGGCCCTTGTAGGGCATGCGGGACGCGATCGTTTTCCCTTGACTGGCTCCGATCGCAAGTGACTTCATGACGGTTGTCGGAGCCGAAGTCGTTCCTTGGTCCCGACCGGGACCATAAGTTGTATTGAGACGAAGCGAGACGGTGGGGATGTTGGTTTGCTCGTGAAACAGCGCCGCCAGATGTTCGCCGGCAACTTTCCAAACTCCGTAAAGGTTAGGCGGTGCAAGCTGAACACTTTCAGCAACGGTGTCCCCCGGATACATCGAACGCTTTCCGTAGACCGCACCAGAACTCGCGAACACGAATCGCTCAAGCGGCTGCTCGAGCTCGGCGACCGTTTGGAAAAGCGTCATCGTGCCGGTCAAATTGACTGCGACGCCTTTCTCAGGATACGCAGCACAATCCGGGCTTTGCAACGCGCCCAAGTGAATCAAATGCGTCGGAGCGAATTCCCGCAGCGCATCACGTAACGCGCTTTTGTCGCCAATGTCGACTTTGACAAAACTGATCTTCTCTTCGCTAACGTAGTCGCGCAGTTTGTCACCCAGCCAAATCTCCAGTTGGTCAGTATTGCTCGAACGAGAGGCAATCCGGAGCTGCTCGACTTGATCGCCGTAAACCGTGAGTAGTTTGAAAACGGTGGCGGCACCGATGCACCCGGTTCCGCCCGTGATAAAAATTTTGGACATATAAAACAATCCAGGTCGTGATGAGGTTGCTGGCTTCTTGAGAGAATTTTAATTGACAGCCAAAATCGCTTTAGGGGTTTGGGCGGTAATCGACTCTTCCATCGCCGTCATCGCATCAGAAAATGCATATTGTTGCGAGTAAACATCAACCGGAAAGACGCCTCGTTGAAGTAGCTTTTGGGCGGTTAGAAAATCCTCGCGATTGGATCCCATCACGCCCTGCATCGATTGCCCCGAACGAGTAAACGCAGTCGCTCCGAACGTTACGTCGGCTCCAAACGTCGCAATCACGCAGATGTGTCCTTCTAACTGAACGGACAAACCAGCGCTGCCAAGGGCCGGTGGAAAGCCTGAGCATTCGATCAAACAGTCGACCGTACCATTTTCATAGGCGTCGCCAAAAGGTTGGCCCTCAAGATCTTCGATGCCTGCAGCCAGTTGTTCGTGAAGCGGTTTTTCCTCAGACACCACGATTGGCACAAAGCCACGTTCCTGGGCAAGTTTCAAACGAACGTTGCGATCCTGTTCGATCCCGGTAACGGCAACTCGAGCCCCCGCATTGCGAGCCAGTTCAGCTGCCATCAATCCGATAATTCCACAACCTGAAACAACGACATCCATACCAGGCTGAATATTTGATTTGCGATGAATCGCTTGAGCAACGACAGAAAGCGGCTCGACAACCGCGCCCTGGAGGGCGGACAGGCCATCGAGCAAAGGCATGCAGCGCTCAATATTGACCACCATTTTCTCGGCCATCGCACCATCACGATGGAACCCAAAAATCTTCTTGTTGCGACAGTAGTTGGGGCGTCCGCGACTACAACCGCGACAACGAAGATCGCCGCAGCCATTCATTGGGATAATGCAAGCGACATCACCAATTTTCAGATCGCAAGATTCTTCGGTGTTGGGGCCGAACGCGACAATACGCCCACTGGCTTCATGGCCGATTGTACGCGGACGTTCAACCCAGGTGAAATTTGGCTTGCCGCAACTGGCGCTGTTATCCGATCCGCAAATGCCAACAAATAACGGCTCGACCAAAACTTCGCCCTGGGTGGGTTCAGGGAGCGTGACTGATTCCACCGCCAGATTGCGAGTAATCGCGCCTTCTGGTTTTCCGGGATTAATATATTGCGTTCCATTCAGTCGAAGCGCGGCAACAGTTTCAGCCAAAACTATCTCCAGTTAATCGTGCGTGAATTCAAGCTTCAGATTCTAGCTGGATTCGCGGTTCGCCGCGAGTCGCTAAGCTTCAGTTTGTCGAGTTGGTTGGCGCCTGGAAGAAAGCCGGTTCTTCACTTTCGTTGAAGGCCATATCAACTAGAATGCGACTTGAATTCTTAACCGATCAATTTCCTTACTTCTTTTCGAGCAAGTTCAAGAATAGCCATGGAAAAGCGAACACTAGGCAACACGGGACTCGACGTTTCAGTTTTATCTTTTGGGGCTTCTTCGTTGGGAGCTGAGTTCCGCAAGATCGACCTCAACGAAGCGGTCAAAAGCGTGCATGTCGCGCTTGACCACGGAATGAACCTGATTGACAGCTCGCCTTACTATGGTCGCGGATTGTCTGAATCGCTGTTGGGCTTTGCGCTCGATGGAATCCCGCGAGATAGTTACTACTTGTGTACAAAACTTGGCCGCTATGCTCCAACTCATTTTGACTATTCAGCCAAGCGTGTTCGCGAGAGCGTTGATATCAGTTTGGAACGGATGAGAACGGACCATTTGGATATCATTCTTTGTCACGACATCGAGTTCGTGGACATGGAGCAGATTTGGGAAGAGACGATTCCGGAACTACAAAGAATCAAGCAAGAAGGCAAAGTGAAACACATTGGTGTCTCGGGATATCCAATGAAAATTTTTCGTGAAGCGGCCGCACAGGCTGAGATCGACGTCATCCTTTCGTACAACCATTACACGCTCCAAAATACGATGTTGCTTGACATCGTGGATGAAATGAAATCCAAAGGGATTGGCGTGATGAATGCCGCTCCTTTTAGCGCCAGGTTGCTGACCAACGCACCGCTTCCGGTTTGGCACAAGGCAACCGAGGAAGTGCGAGGCGTTTGCAGGAAAGCGGCTGATCATTGCACTGCGGCCGGAGTCGACATCGCGCAACTGGCACTTCAGTTTTCGATCGCCAATCCCAAGATGACGACTTGCATCACCGGTTCGGCCAATCCGAATCGCGTTGCCCAGTGGTGCCAATGGCTTGAGCAACCGCTTGACGAACAATTGGTCAAAGAAGTTCAAGACATTCTCAAACCGATCCACAATTGGTTTTACGTCGAGTGCCTTCCGGAAAACAGCGATCCGGTTTAAACAGCCAGTCTGCCGGGTGTTTGTCAGTGAGCAACATGGCTGACGCAGGTTCCATTGTAGATATCATTTTCAAAAAACAGAGGCACCTTCCATGGGTTTGATCGTTGACTCGCACCACCATTTTTGGGATCGAACATTAACCGGGTTCGATTATTCCTGGCAGGAAAACGAAGGCTTGGAAAAAATCTGCAAGTCGTTTCTGCCGGCTGATCTGCGGCCCATGATTGATCGAGCGGGAATAGATAAAACAGTTTTTGTGCAGACCCAGCATAACGTCGAAGAGAATCGTTGGGTTTTGAAGCTTGCCGAGCAAAACGACTGGATCGCGGGAGTCGTTGGCTGGGTCGACCTCGCCAGTCCCGACTGTGAGTCTCAGATTACAGAATTCAAAGACCATCCGAAATTTGTTGGCGTTCGGCATGTTGTGCAAGACGAACAGAACGACGACTTTATCATCCAGGATGACGTTCTCCGCGGGCTTGGGGTTTTAGAAAAGCACAACGTTCCTTTTGATCTTTTGTTCTACGTCAAACATCTCAAGCATGCCGCGACGGTCGCTAAACGGTTCCCCGAACTTCGCTTGGTGATTAACCACTTGGCCAAACCAGTTATCAAGGAATCCAAAACCGAAGGCTGGCAAGAACACTTTGTCGAGGCAGCCAAACACGAAAACGTTTACTGTAAGCTGTCGGGGATGGTTACCGAAGCGGATTGGGAAAACTGGAAAGCCGACGATCTCAAGCCGTATGTCGATATCGCGTTGGATAGTTTCGGGGCGGACCGATGCATGTTCGGAAGCGATTGGCCTGTTTGCGAACTAGCGGCTACTTACCAGCAGACGTTTGATGCCCTGCTTCATTGCATCGGTGGCGTATCAGAATCGGAGCGAGAAAAAATACTTGGGCTCAACGCAATCAAATTCTATTCGCTCAACGTGTAGTCAGACGCAGTTCTACCGCCAAAGACGCCAAAGGACGTTTACTCTAAAGTTGGCGTTCAATTCATGTTTGAAGCAGTCACTGGCTGGGGTTTGCGCATAAAAAAAGCCAGCGAAAGCTCGCTGGCTGACTGTTTTCAAGAACAGCTATGTATCACACAGGGGTGACGTTCTCAGCTCGCGGGCCCTTAGGTCCCATGCCTTCGGTGTAGGTCACTTGCATGCCTTCACGAAGATCGTCGAACGAAGTACCTTCGACATTGGATGAGTGGAAGAACATATCCTGATTTGTTCCGGTATCAATAAATCCAAACCCTTTGTCTGTCAAACGCTTAATTGTGCCTTCGGCCATTACTCAGTCCTAAAATCTAAAACAAAAATCTGGGAGCCAGTTCTACATCTACGAGGTGCTCCAATGGTTCAAGAATATCGGATTTTCAGGCCGAAGCAAGCATCTTTGGGTCGATACAACATTTTTTCAGCTTCTGCCGCCTGTTCTTCAAGCAATGCCCTGCCCCGCTGCTAATTACATCGAGTTCTCACAGGCGGCTGGCTTCGCTTGCTTCATCCAATCTTCACGAGAGTTTTGGTCGTCTTAGCGTGGGTAGCGCCCCCATAGGAAATGCGGGTAGCACTTTTATAACATATGCTGAGTTCTGCCAGCGCTACCGAACCTTCCCACAGGACTAGAAGCTACCGCTCCTCTTCCCTATCGCTTGTGTTTGGCGTCTCGAACCAGGCATGGTAAAATCATTCGTGTATAGAAAGAACTGTCTTCATTGTTGTTTTCCATTGATGTGAGCCATTCGTGACTGAAACCAGAGACGATGGTTTTGAATTACCCCCGGAGAAACTCGGGGATGGATCCGGTACGCTGGGCCCTGACGATGATACGGCAGCATCGAATGTGCGTGGATTTCTTGGTGAGGCAACAGATTCTGATGGAAATCCACCTCTTCCCTACATGCTGGGCCCGGGCGATATTACGATCAACACGGATTTGGCTGGCCTTGACGGCGCGTCGACGGATGCCATTCAGCTACCAGAAGGACGCTTTGACCTTGGTTCGAAATTAGGCCAGGGCGGAATGGCGGTGGTGTTTTCGGCACAAGACAGCACCTTGAATCGCGAAATCGCAGTGAAGGTGCTTTCCGGTAAAGAGTGGGTTGGTTTAACACGGTTTGTACGTGAGGCTCAGGTCACTGCGCAGCTTTCTCATCCCAACGTTGTTCCGGTCTATGGATTAGTAAAAACGGATGGCAATCCGGCTCTCTCGATGAAATTGATTCGTGGAGATACTTTTGCAGAATATGTAGCAGAATGCTCGTCGGCGATGGGCACCTCTAACTACGACCATGAAAGGCATAGTCAGGATGGACGTATCGAAAATTTCTTACGCGTTTGCGATGCGATTTCTTACAGCCACAGTCGAGGAGTGATCCACCGTGACTTGAAGCCTGACAATTTGATGATTGGCGCCTATGGTGAAGTTTACGTCATGGATTGGGGGGTCGCGCGCTTGCTCAATGCACCGGAAAAAGCCAGCGAAGAATCGTTAGGTGAAGCGATTGAGAAGATTGGTTCAGTTGACATTACCGCAAGCAGCGAGGTAGCGAAAACTAGAGCCGGCGAGATACTGGGCACGCTAAACTATATGCCACCCGAACAGTTGTATGGGAAAGACGTGGGTCCGAAGAGTGATCAGTTTGCACTTGGTATGGTCTTGTTTGAAATGCTGACCTTTACCCCCGCGCGTGACCTGAGCAGCAAGGATGACTTATGCGACAAAGTAAGCTCAGCTGATCGCCTTTCGTTCTCTGACGCAAAAAATAGCCCGCCAGTTTCTGTTGCATTGCAAGCGATTGTGAATCGGGCCACGTCCAAGGATCCAGCAGATCGCTATCCTAGTGTCGAAGAATTTTCTGACGATCTGCGACGTTATGTTCGCGGGGAAGAAGTCCAGGCAAGGCCCGACAATCTGATTCGCGCGGCTTGGCGTCGAGTGCAACGTCATCCGGTGGCCGCGATGTCTGCGCTACTGATTGCCCTTTCGATGGCTGCGGCTATTTCTATGTTCAGTTTGTATCGTGGCCTCGAAGCAGAACGTGTTGCATCGCTTCGAGGCAAAA
>CAYSQZ010000118.1:0-14174 GCA_964433035.1 uncultured Pirellulaceae bacterium
ACGTCCGATACAAACTCTGCCGGGTCCATGCTTGGGCAGAGGAGGGTCGGAGGAGAATCAAACTCAAACGGATCATCATGGTCCAACGCTAAAGTAGAACGCAAAAACCCTGAGGTTGTGTCTCGGGTGCGTTCGTAGATCGCTGTTTGCAAGGCTTCCTGTTCCATGAATGGCATCAGCGCAAACCAATTTGAAGAGGCTTCGATTTCGAATTGAGGGACATCCGATATAATCGCAGGGAATCGCATGTGTGCGCTTTCGAAGTTCAACGCAGCCAAACCAATTTGTCTGGAATTGTTCAAACACTGAGTACGGCGGGCCGCCTCACGCACCTGCTGTACCGCAGGCAATAACATCCCGATCAGGATGCCGATAATCGCAATGACTACCAATAATTCGACAAGGGTAAAACCTCGCGAGGAAGAATTAGTTCGCATCTCAACTTCCTTAATAATATGACCTAAAAAGTATATGACGTAAAAGTAAAATTTTATTTGAAAGAAGCAAAGCAACAGGGGCTCAGCTTGTACCGAAAATTAGCGAGTACTTTATTTATTTATTTATTGTTGTTCTTTTGGTCGATCGGATCAATCTCTCAACAGGCGTTTTCCAAAAAGTGGCTGTTTTTGTTCCATGTTTTGTGTGTAGACACATATATTATAGTTCCCAAATTGGCGGTTTTGAAATTTCTTTATCCGCCGAATCTACGTTTGATAGCCATGATTTACTATTGATTTCTTCGGCCAACTGGCAATTATGCTCCACATTTACGCTGTGGGTGCGGCATTTGCTATTTGGTCATGCAGTAGCTAACAACCCTTTTGATAGCTTGGGTAACTTTCTCCATCGACGTGAGTGTTTTTCTACATCGGCCTGAGTTTTTTGATCGACATGAGTTTTGAATGAATCGCGCGCTCGTAACAGTGCTTGAGATCGGCGCTTCGTTTGCAGTTTCATGGCGCAGACTATCGCTCAATGGCAGATCAATTTCTTGTTTATGCCAAGTCTGGTGGCACACGACTTGGAGAGTCGTGTTGCGTTTGGAACGACTCTCCGAGTCCCTTGGAAGTAGATCTAAAGTAAGTGGCATTGGGCTGGGCTATCGCTGAGACATTAAACGACAGAGCGCCCGGCAAACGCCTGTTCTCTCACAAGCTCTGAAGCACCATTTTCTCCCCACTGCGATGATTTAACCAAAGTCTTTTGCCAGTTCACAGCCAGCATCATGCAGTTGATCCCAGACCCAATTCCCAGCAAAGCCACGTTCTGATTTGGACGGATAAACTCATCCTCACATGCGCACGCAAGTGTTATCGGAAGTGCCGCTGATCCGGTGTTACCCAGCCAAGGGAATGTCGAATAGTCCAGCTCGGGGTTGATCCCCAGTGATTCCAGCATCAGCTTTTGGTGAGCCGTCCCGACCTGGTGGCAGATGGTACGTTCGATGTCAGCGATTGACCATTGGCTTTGTTTGAGAAACTCAACCAAAGTGTCGACGCCCGTTTCAACTCCGTGGTGCATCAACCGCTCAGAATCGGTTTGCATTAGCGGCAGCATATCAGCGCCGGCTTGGTCGCTGTGGCTTTGGCACAAGTCGTGAAACTCAGTGTTTGCATTGACCGAAGCGGCAATTAATCGGTTATTTGTCCGACTGATCGAAGCGTCAGTCAGCAAGACGGCACAACTGGCCGAGCCTATCGTTAGGCTCGCGACAGCCGACTTGATCGATTTGCGAGTTAGTGACTCGTCCCGATTCAACGTCGCAATTGTATGTTCGACTAACTGACGCCCGCCCTCTGAGCCAACCACCAGCGCCGATTTAATTTGCCCCAACTCAATCATGTTGGCGGCTTGCACGATCCCGGTCAAAATTCCTAAACAAGCGTTGGACACATCAAAGATAAAACAGTCGCGTGGCAGCCCAACTTGATGATGAACGGTGCACGCCGTCGCCGGCTCAAGGAAGTCTCTACACACCGAGCCATGAATAAGCGAACCAACGCTCGCCGGATCGAAACCAGCGGCGTCTAACGCCAAGCGGCAGCTGTTGACGCTCATCGCGCTCGGAGGCGATGACGCAGGCCAAAAACGTCGTTCGCGAATTCCCGTCATCAGCTCAAGCCGACCCTCGGGAAGTCTTAACCGCTCATAGAGAGGAGCTAACTTTTGCTCGACTAAGTCGGAAGACCAAATTTCCTCGGGAATTGTATAGCCAAACGATTCAAGACAGACTTTGGAATAACGCATAGATAGTGTTTTATCCAACTTAAAGCCGGTTTTTGTCAGTTAAAGATTGATGGTCGCGGGTCAGAATTATACTCAAGTTCGTCTTGGAATGAACCAAAAAAAAGGCCAGTTTTGCTAGCACTGCTAGCGTGCTATCGCAATATGTCGGTCGAAATCAGGCGTGAGTAACTAAATCTAACTGAATTCTTGACGACATTCTTATGTGCTTCAAAATGCCCGCTTCAGCAGATGACCTGCGAAACGATTATAGAACTGAAAGGATTTCCGACGAGTGCTTAGGACGGGCAACGGTCGGTGAAAAAAGACCAGTTGAGTGGTTAAGAACCAGTCAACAGTTCATTCGCCCCTTAGCCTTTCGCGGCCGAACTGATAGACGAGCAGTTGAGTTGTAAAACTCAAAGACATCGATTGATTCGATATCTAAGCTCTCCCAAAGTTCCTTCCTGATTCCCCAAGTACCTGCCTGAGATCCAGCTCCGTTCTGTATAAGCGTATCGCAATTTTGTTTGGCTCACGATGAGTCTTAGTCAATTATACGGAGATAAAACGATGCACGCAAAACCACTTATTGGAATCAACGCTGACTTTAGAAGTGCCAAAGGCAATCAACCCTCTTTCTCGGTCGTTACCGCCGGCTATTACGATAGCATTCTGACCGCTGGAGGTATTCCAGTAGTTGTTCCACCGATGGAAGATGAAGACGACATCAATTGTCTTCTGGACAAGCTTGATGGTTTCGTGATGATTGGGGGCGCTGATTTGGATCCTCGACGAGATGGGTTCATGTTGCATCCTACCGTTCGACCGATGGACCGACGTCGCGAGTCGTTTGACCGCCGCGTCATGCAGCTGATAATTGAGCGGCGACTTCCAGTTTTTGGAATCGGAGTGGGAATGCAGTTGCTTAATGTCACCAAAGGTGGAAATCTGTTTCTGCACATTCCTGAAGATTTGCCAACTGCAATTCCGCATCGGGATCCACAGGATCCTGGTCACCGTCACAGTCTTGAGATTGAAACGGACTCGTTGATGGAGCGAGTTTACGGTGATGGAGAGATTCGAGTCAGCAGCCGTCATCACATGGCGATTGACGAAGTCGCGCCTGGTTTCCGTGTAACGGCGCGATGCCCAGATGGTGTTATCGAAGCGATTGAAAGCGAAGATCTGGATTGGATCGCGATCGGAACGCAATTCCATCCCGAAAACGAAGCCGCTTCGGCGCTCGACGTTCGTGTGTTTGAGGAATTCCTCGATCTGATTCGCGAACCGGTTGCTCCGATGCTTCGCGCTGTCGCCTAGACGTAAGGTTTAGGCAGGCGTTTTATTGCAGTTCTTCTTTGCTGAGTGACATGCCGCTACCCCGCACTTGTTTGGCTGTATTCGAAATACTGCTCAATCGAGTCTTTCGGGTGGCATGCTCGCGCCTAGCTTGAGCATGCTTTGCTTGAATGCTGACAAGCTAGGCGACCAAGTCTTGTTTAAGCGTCGTGGTCACGCAGCTAGTGAATGAAATAGGGATTCGTTTATGATCTTTCCCAATGTTGCGATCTGGGGGGCTTCGGACCCTTCAGATCCAGTGGGCCGAATTGATCGTGCGCTTGACGACCGAAACCATCGACTCTCTGCGGGTCTCTCGGTCTCGCGAAGGTTTGATTCGGTTCGTGGTGCGTTGGTTGTCTCGCAAGGCAATGGAAAATATCTGCGGCTTCGGCATGTGGTTGAGGCTTCAGCGCGGATTCCTGATCCGGTTCGCAATGGTTGTCTGGAATTCTTGAATTCGGAAAACTTGAAGCTCGAAGAACTGGCACCGTTGATCGCCGACTTGGGGGCAATCCAGGCGACTGTCGTCGAGAAGCTCAAATGCGAAGCCGGAAAGTACGTTGACCGCGTACTCGCGGTAGCAGTTTGCGACCCAGGAGTTTGGTCGACTGATTTTGACGGCCGAATAAGCTACAACTCGATGTGCGATGCCAATCGGCTGGCTGAATTATCCGGCGTTTCGGTAATCGATTCGATTCCGGCGCGCGACATTACTGTCGGAGGCAATGGTAGAAACATCGACGCCCTGCCCTACTGGATGATGTTTGCAGATCGTAATTCCAGAGTTGCCAGTCAATCCCGAGGGCTGATCGCCTTTGGTGAAACCAGCAAAATGTATACACTTCCGGCATCTGATGGATTGGATGCGGAGGTTCCCGATATTGGATTGACCGAGACAATTGGATTTGGATTTCTCGATCTATTAACAAGCAAATACTTTCCTGCCGACGAGAATCTTTGCAGTCTGGATCGGCTTTACGCTGGCGGAGCAGAAATACCTGAACTCGCTGCTGGTTGGGATAAGGTAATTGCTGGCTCGAGTTTGCGGGAGAACGTAGTGGGAACGTCAACGCTCGATGTCTCTCGGCTTGATTCTTTGACCCGCGAACTGGTTGCTCATTCAGACCACTACTTGAAAACAAACAAGAGTTCGTTCTCCAACTTGATTCGAACTGGAGTGAGCTGGATCGTTCAGTTGGTCGTTGAAGATCTAGCCCGGCAATCGGAGGCTTCTCCAGATCATTTGGACGAGCTTTATGTCTCTTGTTCTCCGCAGCATGAAGCCAGTGTAATTAACTTGTTGGTTCAGCGTTTTCCTGGCACCAATATTGCGTCGGTTCGCAAGCACGGAATCGCGAGTGAGCAGATGGGCGCTGTTGTGGCGGCTGTACTGGGCTTGTTTCATATTGACCAAATGCCTGCCAATATCCCTTGGCTAACTGGTGCGGAAAGTCAGCGGATCCTTGGCCGATTGACTCCCGGAAGGCCGTCCAATTGGCGTCAGTTGTTACGCTCGATGGCCGACTTTCATCCAGCGCCGATGAAACTCAAGGACGCCGTTTAGAGATTGGCCCTCGCGGCAGTTACAGGGATTGGGTCAGGGGGCAACAAGGCAGGGGCTGATATTAAAAGGCAGCTGTGGGCTAAAAGTAAATCAGCACTGACTATCCAAATCGAGCAGTTGGCAAACCGAGCAGTTGGCGAAACAAAGTCACCGAAACAAAGCCACCTCCCAAGATTGGGAGCGTGAGAAAAGACGATGAAATCGGTTTGCTCGGTGAGAGTTGACGTGCTCCGCTTGTGCCCCAACGCCGGGTGGGCCTCTGCCCTGTTTTCGTTTCTCGTCTTGCGATCAATAATCAGTCGTCGCGTTGACCGACAAATCTCCGTTGGCCGACAACCTCGCTAGATCCAGTCTTACAATCAAACAAATGAAACCTCAGGCAATGACCACCCTACTGAAACAACTGATGCGATCCTGGTCAGGATTTGCAATGCTTGGAATAGCGTTATCGCTGGCATCCAGTGCATTGGCCCAATCTAATTTGACTCTATTGGCGAAACAGGCCGCTCACGTCAATGGTCGAGAAAACAGATCAAATTTCGGTAAAGCGAAAATTCTGGAAATCAAAAAGAGTAAATCCGGAAAGCAGGACCGTCTTTGCTATCTACAGTTTGATCTCTCCAAGTCAAAGTCGGCAGTTGAATTTGCGGTCCTGGATTGCGCGATCACCCACCCCACGATGACTCCTGTCCTGGTTGGTGTGAGTGGATTGGATTGGCAAGAGTCGCGCATCAACTGGGATCGTCGGCCGGAGAAAGTGCCACAAGTCGCCAAGGTTCCTGCGATTGAGGGCGGCCGGCTGTTGGTTGATGTCACAGATGCGGTCAGAAGGGCTCAGAAAGGGAACGTCAAGTTGCTGACCTTTGCGCTTGCAGCCGCCGAAGTCACTAAAAAGCCTGTCAGAATCGCCTCGGATGAAAGTAGCGTCTTGGAAGAACGCCCGCGACTGATGCTAGGTTTTAAACAGAAAGAAGGCGCGATTGGAGCTTCGGTTCATTATTCGGATACCGAGCGTGGGAAGTTCGCGGGCATTAGCCCCGGGAAGATATCTGACCGCGAGCCATTGGGGAAGTTCGGTGGATGGAAGAAGTGGCGATCAAAGTCGACCGGTTTTTTTCGGACAGAAAAAATTGACGACTATTGGATGATGGTTGATCCGCAAGGCTATGCATTCTTCGGTTTTGGTTTGAATTCGGTAAGGGAAACACCAAAGCTGAGACTTCCGCAGGACATCAAGGCAATCGGCTTCAACCACATGGCATCATGGTCGGATGAGTCGATCCAGAATATTCCCTTCACCCCGCGTTGGAATTTCGTGGAAAAGTTCAAGAACATTACTCCTGAAGTTAAACAGAGCTACCTTGAAAGAGACTTACTGCCTGTGTTTGATCCGCGATTTCAGCCCTACGTGGAAAATGTGGCAAGAAAAGCATCGGGGTACAAAAACAATCCCTGGGTGCTGGGGTATTTCACCGATAACGAAATTCCGTTCCACAAGACGATCCAGTTGAAGGAAAGTTTACGGCTTCCCAGAAACAATGCGATTCACATTGCGGCGAAAAAATGGTTGCAGAAGAAGCATGGACGCAGTTTCAAGTCCACTGACATTACCGAAGAAGACGAACTTCAATACATGGGCTTTCTGGTGGATCGCTACTATCAGATCGTCACCAGCGCCCTGAGAAAAAACGACCCGAATCATTTGATTCTTGGAGAGCGACTTCACGCGTCAGCAAAATACAATCCGCACATCATTGAGGCCGTTGGGAAATACAGTGACGTGATTAGCATCAACTTTTACCGCGATTGGGTGCCCCCACAAAGTGTGCGCGCCATGTGGCGAGAAAAAGGCAAGAAGCCGTTTTTGATCACCGAGTTCTATGCCAAAGCCGCCAACAGCGGTTTGGAAAACGTCAACGGCGCTGGCTGGGTTGTGCCCACTCAGAAAGAGCGCGTGCAGCACTTTGAAAATTTCGCGATGGAAATGTTGGCTACCCCAAACTGCATCGGATTTCACTGGTTCCGTTTTGTAGACGATGAAGGGTCCAATAAGGGCGTCTATGATTCCCAGTTCCAGCCATACCAACAGCTTCAGGATTCGATGAAAAATATATCTGGAGGGCTGTATCGGCTTCGCAGCCAGCAGCTCTTAGGAGACTTGGATTTTCAAGGGAAAGCAGCGAGATAGCACCCAGATCCAGCACATTTCTTGTAAGTTGACGACAGCCGTCCTACCTAACATTACAAGTTAAAAAGACAAAACAAAGAGGCACAGAGGACACGGAGAGATTTCTGTATATCGGCTCTGTGATCTCGGTTCCTCTGTGTTGCAAATCTTCTATTGAAGGGCTTTAAGATTATTGTTTGCGCCGCCAAGGAATAACTCCGAGATTTGAAAGCGCGTAAAGCAATCCAGCAGTCGCGGACGCTTCGTCGAGATTTCCAATGATCGGAAGATTGTCCGGGATGAATTCTATAAAACCGGCTGTCGGATTGAAAATATAGATCGCGCACAAAACCGCGATTCCAATATTCATTAACAACGACGATGGATCCGGACGAGTTGATTCTTGCTCATCGACAATTTCGGCTTTGATAGGAGTAGAGCGATTTTCGGAATCGGTTTGAGTCATCGGTAACTCCTTGGTTTAAGAACCACAACTATCCATCGGCGCATAAAAAAGCAACCGTGAGGGAGATCACAGTTGCGATTTTGGTAGGATGAGCGAAACCCTTGAGACGGTGGGAGATGAGATTTTTGGGTTTGGACCCGCTCACTAAAAATAGCAAAGGCAACTACCGTGCCAAAGCCGATTGAGTTCAATAAATAGGGGAAAAAGCTGGGTTTTCCTGCCAGTCCGAGTTAAATCGTCTCAGACTGAGAGGCCAATTCCAGATTCGAGACGAAATCGTGGGGGATCCAAATTCCTATGCGTCATCATAACCCGAAGCGTCATAGGATTTTGCATCAAGCTACGCAAGCCGTTTGTAGTACCGGCTTTAGCCGGCAGGATACGATTCCGGCTAAAGCCGGTACTACAAGCATCGAGTTCGAGTTGATGCAAAATCCTAGTCAGCGAGGGGGCGGCCCCTCACTTACGTGCCGGGTTGGGATTGCGGTTACCGTTATGTAAAAGGTTGTTGCAAAAGTCAACGATTCAAGCCGCCGACAATCGCCTGCGGATCAGATGCCGCGCTGCCGAGCAGTTGGGCGAAAGCTTCGGCGTGAACGGATTGCCGCCAATACAGATTTGAGCAGTTTGAGTTTTATCAACGTCCTCACCCCATTCGGTTGTATACCCAAATGGCGACCAAATGCATCAGCAGCGCAAACACAAAGGCGATATTGAACGTGATAAAGCAGGCTTGTCTCAGAACCCCAGCGCTGACTGCAAAGACGAAGCTGAGCAAAATCGAGAGAGCCATTTCGACACCACCGGCGCTGCCGGCTTCCATTTGTCGATGAACGCATCCAAAGATTCCTGCGATCGCACAAAAGCAAAGCATGACGGCCATGATCCGCCGGAGGTTGGTTTGCCCAGGCTTTCGAAGTTGCTTTGTCATCATCCTGATAATCGAATCAGTTGATGGTGGTACTAGAAAAAAGATTGCCCCGCACCGTACCGCAGGCAATTTTCGAAGATTATCTTGATTTCAATTCACCCTGGATCAGCCTCAACAAACTATTGGTCTCTCACAGTCTGCTCGCCGCGAGCCAAGCCTTTGCAAAGAAGCTTTAACTCTCCACGCTGCTGTTGTCCGCGATTGATCGCTTGTCGGTTGTAAAGCAAACCGTAGCCTATCACGGCTCCGCTGGTTGCTTCGCCCACATAACAGATCGTTCGACCAGGAGCATCATTGCCCCTACCGCCTTCGAAGAAATAATCTCCGGTAACCATCACATAATCGGTCCCACCAGTTTTTGCTCCTTCGGCTGCCAAATCTTGTTTAACGTTGGCGGAATAGAAACCGATCGGCTGGCCGTTTTTGGGATTGAGCACCCAGCACTGAAGATCCCCAGAAACGTGGTCCAGTATGAACAAGCCTTCGACGCGTTCTTCGATCCGTCCAGTAGCCATCGAAAGCGACTCGGATCTTGTCGCGGTTCCCGCGTGTAGATTAAGCGGCATTTGAGGGATCAACTGAGAGTTGTTGCTGCGGTTCTGCGCCAGTTTGTTGCCGACAAACACGCCGATGCCTGTCGTTACACCGATTAGAACTGCCAATGCAACTGCTCCAGCAATCACCCAGCTACGTGTCGAAAATTGGCTCTTCATGGTTTCTCCAAGTGTCATTAGATCTTGCCGAATCACACAGCAAACTTGTCACTGCATTAAAAATGTAGAGTGATTGATAGAGTTGAGGTGTTTACGAGGCCTGTTCTTCACAGTCGCCAAACCGATCTTACTGATTTTCGCAACCGAATTAATTGTTTAACAAACCGTCATCGCGTTGAAAATTAAACTTCCGACGAACATGTTCTCTTCATTCTATCGGTAGATCGCCCCAAGGGCAAAAGGACAGGCCCAAATTAACCATCGGATTTTACTTGAGATTCGGAACTATTGTCTATAGCCAACATCTGCCAACATCTTCTCCTCGTGAGGCACTTTGCGTTGATCTTACTCAGCACATGCAACAAACGATTTGTGAACAAGTGAATACAAGCCCGACAGCAAAAGTTCGCCATTACTTACAAGTCGCGCTGCCGCATTTGGGGGATCAACACGAATTGTCGTTTCACCCGAATCCGACGCTCGCACCTGCAATCATTCGAGCTGAAGCTTTTAATTTTTGCTTGAAAAGCGTTGATGGCTTTTCCGAAGGCTCCAGCAATTGAATCGTCGGCTGGGCGATTATTTCAGAGTTTTAGTTCAGCGAAGCGCTTGCCGGGCTGAGCAGGCAAACACCAAGTGTTTTCTCTGAAATGCCAGATTGATTAGGTGAGAGATATCCGCGAACCAACTTGCGTTCTCTAAAATTATGTTGACATCGCCGAGAACAAACCGGAGACTGAAAACGCCACCGCCCTAAGTAATGTGCTTTTGATTCTCATTTAGCACTCGCAGGGGCTACCCCTGCGTATCGACGTATTGACGCAATGACTTTGTGAGAGATTGTGCGCCTACCGACGCACATGATCTCACCGTTGACCAGTCTGGTTAGGGCGGCGGCTTTTTTTAAAGATTCACGTACAAACCCACGCATGAGCCGCAAGCGAATTAGCAAAACAAGTAGCAAGCCCCTGCAGGGAAGAACTTTAAGAGAGCTTCCCGCGGTTGACTCGGTCGATGAATTGGCCGCATATTTTTCGACAAATACCAAGACGCTTCTCTGGCTGGCTTCACTCGCTAAAACGTCTCACCCAGGCAGACATTATCACTCCAAATGGATTCAAAAACGGGTGGGCCACCGGCTGATCGAGTCGCCGCTACCAAAACTAAAATCCATGCAGCGAATGATTTTGACTGATATCCTCAACCCGATTCCGGTTTCCAATTCTGCTCATGGATTTTGCAAGAAGCGAAACACGAAGTCCTTTGTCGCTGGACATTCCGGTCGTAGCGTATGCTTGAAGATGGACCTCAAGCAGTTCTTTCCAAGTATTGACGCACGGCGTGTTGGAGGAATTTTTAAGAGCCTAAGCTTCCCACGACCGGTTACACGTGTATTGACCGGGCTGTGCACAACTATCGCCAAGCCTGAAGATATCACACAACTGAAAACCATGTCGACTTCGGGGCAACAACTCAACTGCCTCTATGCAAGGCGTCACTTGCCTCAAGGGGCGCCAACGTCCCCAAAGCTCGCCAACCTCGTTGCCTTTCGACTTGATCGCAGACTCGATGGATTGGTTCGTCCCTTCGATGGCCGCTACTCTCGCTACGCAGACGACCTGCTATTCTCTTTTCCGCGAGACTACGCATTGGATCGTCAGTGCAAAAATCGACTGCGAAGATTGAGAAATCTAATCGCAGCGATTGCGATCGAAGAAGGATTTGATGTCAATTTTCGAAAGACTCGAATCATGTTTCGTTCTCAGCGTCAATTGGCGACCGGATTGGTGATCAATGAAAAACCCAACTGCCCCCGCAAACATTATGAACAACTAAAAGCTATATTGCACAACTGCATTCATCATGGACCTGAAACTCAGAATCGAGACAACCACTCAAATTTCCGAGCCCACCTGAAAGGTCGCGTTGAATGGATCGCTTATTTGAACCAAACCCGCGGCCAAAAACTTCGCAGGCAATTCGAACGGATCGAGTGGTAAAGGTTCGGTGGAAGCCACTCACCGCTAGAATTTGATTTGAACTCGGACCCGTTGAAGGGTTTCGCACGCTCCGCTTTCGTTTTTTGAGCGTGCTTCAAATCTTTTCATCATTTAAAAATGGGCGTTTCAAGGTCGGTTTATCTATTCAACCCCACGAGATGAGCGAAAGCCGACGAAATATCGGTACATTAATAGCAGATCTGCTAAACTGATTTTTTCGGACTGCGTATCTAGTAAGTTAGTAAGTGTTTGTTTTCCAATAAATGGGTTTCCGGTTGCATCAGGACTCATAGCAGTTGTTCCAAAAGAGGTTTTTCAAAGTGATAAGTATGCCCAAGTTTTTGAGAGGTGTTTTTCGAGCCTCAATGGTGTTGGCTCTATTTTGCTTCGTTGGTTTTCTCAGTAGCTTTGCGATGGCGGACGACAAGTCTGACGAGAAGATCGACGTGCTGATCATTGACGGCCAGAACAATCATGGGGATTGGCCCAAGATTACCGCGATGCTCAAGCAATATTTGGAAACTAGTGGAGAATTCACGGTCGATATCGAGAGGACGAGGTTTACCTATAAAGGTGACCAGTGGCTTAAAGAATTTGGTTTAGACGACGGCAAGGAATACAAAGGGAGCAAGAGAGCCAAAACGGATCCTGATTTCAAACCCAACTTCTCGAAGTACGACGTAGTGGTCTCCAATTTTGGACACGGCGCGGCAGATTGGCCTCAGGAAACTCAGACGGCGTTTACCAAATTCATCCGTGAAGGAGGTGGCTTGGTTACGATCCACGCGGCCGATAATAGCTTCCCGGGCTGGAAAGAGTACAACGAAATGATTGGCTTGGGCGGTTGGGGAAGGCGAGATGAGAAGAGCGGCCCCTATGTCTATTACAACGACAAGGGAGAAATCGTCAGGGACACTTCCAAAGGTAGTGGTGGTGGGCACGGGCCCCAGCATGAGTTCCCGCTGGTGATTCGCGATGCTGATCACCCGATCACAAAAGGACTGCCCAAAGAGTTTCTTCATGGCAAAGACGAGTTGTATGAGAAGCTGCGCGGCCCTGCGATCAATATGAATGTTCTGGCAACAGCTTTCGCGGCGCCCAAATATAAAGGCAGTGGTCGCCATGAGCCAACTTTGATGACCATCGAGTTTGGAGAAGGTCGAGTCTTTCATTCGACGCTCGGTCACGCGACTTACTCGTGTGAGTGTGTCGGCTTTATAACGACCTTCTTACGTGGCACCCAATGGGCCGCTACCGGTGAAGTCACGATCGAGATCCCAGATGATTTTCCAACGGCTAACAAATCGTCTTCAAGGGAATTCAAGCGAACAGTCAGTGAAGGAAATACTAAAATGGAAGAGAAGAAAGTTGAAGAGAAAGAATTGGAAAAGGTTGGCAGTTAGCCAGCCAGAAACAGTTTCCTTTTTCGAAAACTTGGCTTTCGGCTTAGACCGTTAAGCGTGGATTCTGTTTTTGCAGTGAAACGAACTGATCCTGCAGTCCTTCGAGTGCTGCTACAAATTTGTTTTCAACAAGAAGAGGGCGAGCAAGCAAATTTCGCCGCAGATGTTAGGTGAAATCTCGATTATCCTGTGACCCGTGGGACCAAAGTTGCGAGTTTTGCTAACTCTACCAAAAAGGGTTAGTATGTGATCAGTTTTTCACTCCCTCATTCGAGAAGAAACCATGAAAAGTATCTTTACTGCGAGCCTCGTCGTTTTCTTGGCGATTGTTTCTGAAGCTTCAGGGCAGACAACCGTATTCAGTCACGATTTCGAGAACGCCATTGCGGGAGACCTCTCTGGCATGGGAGCATTGGGCACTCCTTCTGCCGGAAGCTTACTCGCTCCGGGTGGGTTTATTAGTTCCACCCGCCCGGCGTATACCACGGGAAACAATGGAGATTTCAATCGAATCACCACAATCAATGACGGAAGCTTTAACGATGTCGGTTCACCTGCAGGGAATTTTCTTACTGTAAACCTCAGCGAGCCGGCGGCGGTGACGGGCGTACTGGCTGCCGGTGAGACGACGACGATCGATTTTAATTTGGCATCGTTCGGCTCAAACAATACGACCCTGTTCAAGTACATGCACGTGATTGGAAGAAGCTCCACCGGAGCGGAGGTTTTTCAGATTCTGTATCGTTCAGGAAGCGGTGCCGCGACTCGTCAACTTTTCGCACGTGAACTAGGCCAAGATAACACGACCTTCACTCCTGACGACGTGGTTCTCGACAATACCCAACTTTTTGGTGTTTTCTCGGCAGTAGATGGAACCCTTGTTCTTGAGAACACCTCATTTAATATCAACAGCACGAACACCGATTCAGCACCGTCTGGACAAGTCGTGGTTAATATTGTGATTGACGAAAACGGCTGGAACGTGTCAGCTGCTCCTAGCGGCGGAGGTTCGGTCACAACTCCTGCAACTGGATTGGGGATTGCCAGCGGCGCGACTGACCTCGCTTCGATCGAGTTCTTCACGTCACTCAATGATTCACTTTCCCCACAGAATAATGGCTTCTGGTTAGATAACATCGTTGTCACAACCGACCAGACAGTTGATGGAGGTGATATTGTGAAGGGTGATGTTGATTTAAGTGGCACTGTCGACTTTTTCGACATTCAGCCTTTCATTGATGTTTTATCCACTCCAGATGGCTTTCAAGACGAGGCGGATGCTGACTGCAACGGTGTCGTTAACTTCTTCGACATTCAGCCGTTTATCGATATCTTGGCTGGTGGCTAGCTAGCGACCGGTTGC
>CAYSQZ010000119.1:0-12771 GCA_964433035.1 uncultured Pirellulaceae bacterium
GGGTTTTACTTGGAATCTCTCACCCCTCACCGGACTAAAGCACTCTTTGAGAGCATTGCGTATTGCGAGCCGCTCTTCACGGACTGCTTGGACGGCTGGCAGAGCATGGAGAGGTTGCGTCGAATCCAGATTCCAGATGGATAGCCCCACTTGAGGCAACTTCCGTTTCATACGCGTGGATGGGAAATGTACTCGTAGCAATGAATTTTTGGGGTGGAGATCTCACGGATAATCAAAAAACACTAACCTGTACTGGCAACAAAACCAGTAGGCCGCCCAAATTGAACAGATTGCGTGAACGAAAGAGGATGGTATCGCTGTGCCATTTCCCAAATGAGATTAGTCTCTTTAGATGGTGGCTAGAACCCGCTATCGAATCGCTCATCCACTACCACGTCCGATGCGGATATTGAGTTATTGCTTAATGCCTAATCATTGGCATCTCACTCTTCGGGACGTAGATTTTCTCGCACCTCAGGCTCAATCTCGACCAGTTTGTTGATCTTGCCTTTTTGCTTTCGCAGTTCAAAAGCATCGTACAGCTTCCCGATGGCAGTGCGAGCTTCAAACCGAAGTACGTCGCCATCGATGTGAATCACCTGATACAATTGAGTGTCTTCAGCAGCTCGTTTCATAAAGGCATAGTTCGTGTGGTCGTACATTTTTGGACCACTGACCGATACCACATAGACCGTCCCGGCATCTTTGTCGATGACCTGAAGTCCTGTTGCCTGATTGGTGTCTCCCACGATTTCCTTTTGATGTTCACGTTTGGGAAAGTAACTCGCAAGTGAATCTGCTTCGGGCACCTCCATCGAAGTCCGACCGTAGGTGTGGTCATGGCCCTGCAGGACAAGATCGACTTTGTATTTGTCAAAAATTGGCTTCCACAACGAACGCAATTCGACATTGTCATCCTTCTTTTTGGCAGTCGAATACACGGGATGATGAAACGTGCACACTATCCACGGGCATTCGTTTTCAGCCAACACCTGTTCCAGCCATTGAGCCTGCTGTTGATGCATAGTCATGGAATTCATACCAATGATCCGCAGGTTCTGGTAAACGACAGTAAAGCACGTTTCCTTGAGTCCAAGAGGACCATTTTCGGGAAACGTAAACACCTTTCGCCAGTGAGGTGCAAGATGGCGACGAACGCCATCGACTTTCACGTGCTCGTGATTCCCCGGGATAGCTACCACTGGAGTCATCGCGTTGAGCCACGACCCGCCACCAAACCACTCACCCCATTCGGCATCCGAACCGGAGTGGTTTACCAAATCACCGGCATGGAGCATGAACGCAGCTTTGGGAGCGTCGCGATTGGCCTGGCGAATCACACGCGACCACATAGAACGCACGTCGTTTTGAGCGTCACCAAAATAAACGAACGAAAAGGGTTTGTTTTTCGCAGGTGCCGTTTCAAACTGAAACCACTCGGTCCAATTCGTGCCATCGCCAACTCGATAGGCGTAAGTTGTTCCCGGTTCCAATTCCCGAAAGGTAATGCTGTGATAGTGTGCCGTGTTCAGGTCTGACTTGAGCGCTTCTGATGTCGCGACGAATTGTGCTGCCGATTCCGGGAACCTGGGTCCGGACTCGGCTTTGGCGATCTCCGCCAGTCCCTTGCTGACTTCAACTGACGTTCGCCAAGTTACGGTTTGAGTCGTTTTCGGATTTTCATTTAGAGTTAGCACAACGCGATCGGGCATCGCTGAAGGCGCATACATCTCAGCCGGTTTGACTTTGACCACGTGTGTATGATCGTGGTCCTCGTCGTGGTGGGCTGCGAATACACAGTTGCCAGTAGTCAAAAGTAATAACAGAGCCGCTTGAACGTGTTTTGACATATTCAGTTTCGTTTTGGAGTATTGGATCAATCGGGAAAATAGACAGGTTTGTGTGTGGTCATTCGCCCTTACGATTTGCCCTGGAAATCTCAGGGGCTTTTTGTGATCAGCATCATTCTGGGCCACTGGACCCGTCCCCGTTTATTTTCCCGTAGAATCGCCAAGCCAATAATAACGGCCAGCGACAATACATAGGTTAATCCAACAAAGTTCAATTCATTTACGAAATAAGCTCAATTCATCTTTACGACTTGTTCGCCTGCGATCTCAGTCAGGATCGGATCACTCATGACAAGTTTCTCCCACTGATCCAGCGGTTCATAAAAATTGCCGCCGATCGCTTCGTCTAACGGTACGATCCAATCTGGTGGCAATTGGGCAAGTGTGAGATCGACTTTGGGATCGATCAGCAGTTGTGGCTTGCGACCATTGAGCGAACAGAGAGTAAACGCGCGAACTTCGACATTGGGTATTCCTTGTTGCTTGTAATAGTCTTCGATAAACAAAGCGAAATCACGAATCATCCAAGGGTCACGCGTCATACGCATCAGTTGATGAAGTTTGAGATGTTTTTCCAGCTTGAACTTCGCCCACTGTCCGGTGTCCTGGTTGCGTGTGTAGAAACGGATCGCCGTTGTCTTGCCTCGAAGCTTCATGTGCCAGGCAAAATGGTGATTGCGCTCAGTCCAACTTGTGTTTTCATTGAACAGAAAATGCCGAAGCGGAACGAGCACTTGCAGCGTTACAAACGCAGCCAGGAAAACGAAGAGTGCAATCTGTACCGGGCCAGAGGAAGGCCTGGGCGGCTTGGATTCTTCCAGTGGTTTGAAAAATGACGAGAGAATTCGTCTAGGCCATTCCGGAGTGAAAAAGATTGTGGTCGCAAAAATCATCAACCACGGAAAGATGCCAATTCGAAACAGAGACGCATTGAGAAGATGAAAAACCAGGCACAGAATGAAACCCAAAACCCTTGTTTTACGAAACAGCAACAGGCAGACAATCAACAAGTCAAACAGTAAACCGGACCAAACAAAAAACATCACAAACCATTCCTGGTCGCAAAATGATCCGATCAGAAGATGTTCCTGCTTTCCCAAAAGCACATGTCGCATTGGGAACCCGGAAATCCAATCGAGGTTGATCTTCGCAACGCCTCCAAAGAAATAGACCAAACCGATCTGAAATCGCAGAATCCAGACTGACCATCGAGGGACCAAGGAATTATTCTGCTCTCGCAACGCGTCAAAACTCAGCACTCGATGAGCGGGGCAGACTACGAACAAAACACTCAATAGGCAAACGAAATAGTAGTGGTTCTGATAGGTCGCCTTGTCCAGTAGGAAAATGAAACAAAAACCAAGTGCAAAGACGATGCTGCTAAGACGGTAAAAGACCCCAAACAACATTCCCGCTGCGGCCAAAAACACTACGAGGAAATGAAGGTAGAGCCAGCGGCCCTCTGCCGCACAGCAGCTAATCCACTCAAAACCGGTATAGGGAAAAAGAAAGCTGGGCTCGTAGTAGTTGATGCCAATTTTGTCTAAAACGATATGCAGTCCCAACCAGAACATCATGACTGCCGCAAACGCTACACGTAAGAAGGCGATTGAAGCACCATCAACTGGATGCTGCAAGTATTTTTGAAAACGCCTCAATTGGGACACGACCCAATCTCCTTCACAAGATCAAAATTCTTTTACAGCTAAAGCCAGAGTGCGTATGGCTTAGCGCGGTCCAAGGCAATGACGAACTTTCATTCGCTTGGCAAGGGCCAAGTCGAATCGAGGATCATGACGTCAGCTTTTACCTCCAAGCATCAATCACAAAATCCTGAGAAGCAATTAGAGCCTATCCTAAAACCTTCGGCGTAAAATCCTAACCCGAAGCGTGAGCGAGGGAATTCGTGGGGTCGTCCCTCGCTCACGCTTCGGGTTTTGATGTTCTGGGATAGGTTCTTAGTCGTCTTCTTCCTCTTCGCGTTGCCCCGGTTTTCGCTTTTTAGGCACCGCAATTAGTTTGATCACATTTTCCCCCGTAGTGATTTCAACGGACTGGGACTCTTGAGCCAGTTCGCAGTTGTGACGTGTGCCTTTTCCCGCGTCGGCATCATCGGGATCAGGTTGGCGACCTTCGAGAAGCAAAACTGTATGCTTCCCGACTACGGCGCCGTCGCCATTGCCATATGTCGAAAGAACAAACTCACCATCTATAATTCGCCCGAACGCGGGCTTGCCTGCTTGCGCCTTGGGACCATCGGGAACCGGAGTGAATTTTACTTTCCCATACTGCAAGACTACTCCTTCGGTTGTCTCGACCGTTCCTCGAGTCGAAGCGACAGGGAAATCACCTTTGGGCCCACCGCAGCCCAGGGACAAAATTAGCAATGATGTACAGAAGAAAACGCACCAACGAAGAGGAATCAAAATGAAGCTTTGCATTAAAAATCTCCTATCACCCCGCCATCAAGCCGCGATCCGAGATTGAAGTAGGTGTCTGCATTGAGGTTTTCGTTGAGATAGCGAACGCTACCATCACAAAAACCGAATTGAGCACCACCCGGGTGGAAACTCCAAGCACAATCATCATCGATCGCTGTCCACCATTGTGACGGGCCACCGCCAGTCCAGCAGTTGATGCTGCCAGCAGCGCGGTCACCGGGCTTACACAAAATTGGCTCGTCTCGATCGGGAGCACCTGCCCAGATCGGCCAATCATCTCCCTCTTCACCTGGGTAAGAGGATTCGCAAAGCAAAATCGTGTTGGAACTGCCATCATCAATACTACCGAAATCGCATTCGACAACTCCGCGAGCTCTTAAACCGTCTAACCGCTTCATCAAAACGCCATCATTGTCGGGGCCTGCGTTGCCTTTGAAGTCGGAAACACCGTAACCCACGTGCTCTCTGTCAGGGCTTCTGATTACAAAGCCCTCCATTGTAGGATTGTTCTCTGGGACAACATCTTCCAGATCAGAGCTGGGACATCGAAACGATGGAAGGACGGCTTCACCACCAGCAATAATCGAACCAGTATCGTCGATCGAATTTTTGAAAACCCCTGGGGTCTCGGAAATTCCTGGGACAAGGCTGTCCGCAAGATTGCCTTGCTCCATAAAGGGAAGTATTTGAGCGCCCCAACCCCATCCATCATCATCATCTCCTGTGTCGTCATCAACAGCCGATAGAGCACCGGCGGGAAAATGTCTGTTCGAACTCTCAAAGTTGTGCAATGCCAACGTGAGTTGCCGGATATTGTTAGCGCATGAAATCCGACGCGCTGACTCGCGAACCTGCTGAACCGCTGGCAGCAGCATTCCGATGAGAATGCCGATGATCGCTATAACTACCAATAGCTCAACAAGTGTGAAACCGTGCTTTCGCATTTACAAGCCTCAGAAAAATGGTTGGTGAAAAATGTTTGTGTGTGAGATATTCTCCCCGCGCGTCATCTTACGTATTTCGAACTTGAAAAAATATGAGGAACGAATCAAAACGTCGAAACTTCTTCAAACTTTAACAGAAGGAATTTCCAGAGAGAAAATGAAGAGATGTTAACAAACAGCATGATGCAAGTTGCCAACTAATTGCGCTTGGTTTTGCGTGATCAAATACAAGCATGAAACGCCAGCAGGTAAACTTGCTCCCGAAGCAGTTCTTTCGCTGGCGGTATCGCGCTACGACTCAACTTCGGTTTGGGGGGAGAGGAAATCCATCAAAAAAAGTTTTATGGATTGCCTTCAAAAACACACCAACAAAAAAACTTCTTCATTTCTTAATTTAAGGTTAACCGAGGGTTAACATTGCGCATTTAGCCTCTTCGCTTTGATTTACTTGACGTTCCCCGTATCTGAGGCATTCTAATGAAAACTATGTTGTCCGTTATCTTTATCGCCGTTTTGGGTCTTTTCCTGCAGACACCTGCGCTGGCGCAGTTTGATCTTCAGATCACAGAAGTAAGCCCATTTGGCACGGACTTGAATAACCCTCCTGACCCAGATGCTGTGGAATTTATCGAGATTACCAACCTCGGCGATACGACTTTTTTGCCAACCGATGGTGATCTGTTCTATGACGATGAAGCTCCCGAAGCTGTTAACGCTGACCAGATCTTCGACATACCCAGTGCCGGCATCGCTCCCAACGAGTCAGTTATTTTTCTGAATATCAACTTTAGCCCAGAGACGGGTTTCACCGATGACTTCACACCGGAAACCGGAGCGGCGTTTTTTCGAAATCAGTTCCCGTCCTACACTGGGCCTATTGGATACTTCGATGGAAGTGGCCTCAGTAGTGGCAACGAAGACGGCGCAAATCTGTTTCTTACCCAACCGGGTGAATTGCCAATCCTCAGCGATATCATCAGCAGTCTGGTATATCCTGAGGGTTCTCAGGTTGCCGGGCAGTCGTTTCAAGTAGATTTAGGCGGTGCGGATCCGGCTTTTGCTGTTCCCACACCAGGCTTTGTTAACGGAGATTCTATCCTGTTGGGAGATGTCAACATGGACGGTGAGGTCGATTTTTTTGACATCTCATCTTTTATTGAATTGCTTACATCCAACACATTTCAAGCCGAAGCGGATATCAACGAAGATGGCGAAGTTACATTCTTTGACATCCAACCATTTATTGATATCTTGAGCGGTCAATAATCCACCGGTTTGTAAAAACTTCAAAACTTGCTGCTGGTTGCTCGGTACGAGATCAGTGATGTTTGTCGTAATTAAAGCCCGCTCTGGTGAACCAAAGCGAGCTTTTTTTTAATTGCATCACTGAGATTGGTGCAAGTTTTGAAACAGTGTCAGCAAATCGCCCTTGGCTTGTCAAGCCAAGGGTCGTTTTCTTTGGCAAAAAAGGCGAAGCCGACGGTTGGTTGATGCGACACCAGACAGATCTTGCATGAAAGCGCCGCCGCTGGACAGGTTTCTTGATTGGAGGTGTCTGTCATGAACAATGGTTCATTTACTTTTTTGTCTGGTCGGGGGAGGTTGTTCGATCTGTTCATCGCGCCGACCAGGAATCATGTTTGGAAAAGAACGCGAGAGGTCGACGGCGTCCGAGACGAGGTAACGAGTCCTTGCGTCACACGGGACAAACCCGGCCTCAAAATGCAAATCAGAATCACATCTCAATTCCCAAGGAAAATCCTGTGAGTTGGATTGAAGAACAAAACTGGGACAGTGCATCTCCAGAGCTTTTAAAAATTAAAGAGAAAATTGTCGATCCTCGCACAGGTCAAATCGACAATATCATGTCAGTCCATTCGCTTGACGTAAAAAGCCTTGAAGCTCACTTGGTGCTCTATCAACAAGCGATGCGCCCAACAGAATCGCTTCCAAAGGTCGAACGGGAAATGATCGCAATGGTGGTTAGTATCCTCAACGGTTGCCAATACTGACGAGTTCACCATCGACGTGGTCTACGTCGGCTTCTCAAAAACGACTCGTTGCTTCAACAGCTTGAAGAAAGTCTGGACAATGCCTCGGATCTCGACCCGCGTCGCCGAGCCATGCTTCGATATGCGAAAAAGCTGACTTTGTCGCCCAATGCAATGGGCGAGCATGATGTTCAAAACCTGAAAGCGGTCGGTTTTTCTGATCTCGACATTCTCCATATTGCGGAAGTTATTAGTTACTATGCCTACGTCAATCGTATTGCTGACGGCCTTGGAGTGTTGCTGGAAGATGAGAACGAAGTCTAACCCGCTGCGGCTCAAAAGATTCACTCATTCACTGTTGTAATTTCAGATTCCATGCCAAAATGCCTTTTGCCGACACTAAAGAATATGAGATACGACCATATTTGAAGGAGCAGGGAAATGCGACTACAGACATTTATCGTGATGTTGTTAGCGGGTTGTTTTTCAGTTTTCGTATTGCTCATTGCACCCGTCATGTCTTTAGCCAATGACGACACCGAAGTCCGTGCCACTGAGGCCTTCGACAAACATCTGGCAGCATGTCCAGAGCATGAGATCCGCTGTATCTGGTTTCTCGGTGGCAATCTCCGAATCGGGATGATGACGACTTTCAATCTGAAGGAATCAACGGTTACGACGGTTTTGCCAAGAACGCCTGTTACCTGGCAAAGACTAACGTGGCCTACTAGCTCTTAGCTTGCAATTCTATTTCCAGGGTGAAAGAATAGAGTCGCCTTTGGTTCGGCTTAAGGCGTCCTTTTGCTTCTGCAATCCAATTCTGAACTGGAGAGTTAGATGAACCGTGTTGTTCCTGTCTGGGTATTTCTGTTCGGCTCGATGATGTTCTCTCAAATCGCAAACGCCCAGTCGGGGCATGATGTCGATCCACCGGCGCAAATTGCCCCTCGGGAAACCGGAGGTGTCAAAGGCGTTACCGCTCCTGCCAGAACGTTTCAGTTTGCGGTTGCTGAATTAGATTCTGATGGCAACATTGTGTTGCTTTCGACGCAAACCAAAAATGGAGCTTTGCCAAATTTTCAGCCCAAACCAAAACTCAAGAAGGGGCAAAAACTTAAAACCACAACCAAGAAGAGACAACAAGCTTACACCGTTGCAGTCCCTTATACCGAAGTCGTCAATGGCAAGGAGGTACAGAGGATGCGAAGCGAAACCAGGACCCGTACGATCCCTGTTACTGAATCAATTGTCGTTGACGAAAACGGCAAAGAGGTTGATAAAGCCGAGCTCGAAATTGAACCGATGAAAGAGCATGACCAGATGTACTCTTTGGAAGTTCCGTACACAGAATTTGTTAATGGAATAGCCGTGCAAAAAAAGCGGACCGAATTTCGTACCCGGAAAATCAAACTTCCCGCTGGTTACCAGCAAAAGGAACAGCTAGTCCGCATCACCAGAGTGTTCAAAGCCAAAGACATCGAAGGGTTTGATATCGTTGGTCAGCAACTCGATAACGAAGAAGTCACTCGTCGGCTATCCGACCGCCAGCCGGTGATTCTTGTTTCTGACAAGAGTAGTATCGCTCCCTATTTTGAAGTCTTGCTCAAACCAGATACGATGTTTTTGGTCGCTCCTCAAACCGGTGCAATCAAGACAGATTTAGAAGTGATCAAGAAAGACTAATCTTCATGGTCTCGGCCAAGCTGGTATCGGCGACCGCGACTCGAGTCAGTTCATCGGTTTTCGCCGTGTGTACAGTGGCTGTTTGCTTAGTTACGGGTGCCTTTTCTTGGTTTGGAGTCGGTGAATGGTTTTTGGCTTTATAAACTGTTATGGTGGAACGATGAAAAATCGACTGGTTATTGCGATCTTAATAGTCCTTCAAACCGCGCTTGCCGGTGAGTTGGTCGGTCAGGAAAAGACTGCCAAGGTCCCTAAGGGTCCGATTCTGAAGGCGCAAGACTGGCCTCAAGGTCGTGGCTTTGCAGTTGGCGATACGATACCGGACATTCCGCTGGTCGACCTGGAGGGCAATGAAGTCCGGTTTTCCAAGTTTCTGGGAAAGCGATATGTGCTTTACTGTTGGGCTAGTTGGTGATTCTGCCGCAACAATTTGCCCGTGTGGCAAAAGAAGTTTGAGCAGCATCGTAGTGAGGGCTTCACCGTCGTCGGGTTGGCGCTTGATTCTGAAGGCATTGCTCCAGCGAAACGCTACTACGAAAAGTTTGGCGTATCCTTTCCAGCTTTGGTTGATCCCGACTATGCGACCAAGTTTGAAGCAGTCCCGAAAACCTTTTTTGTTGACGAGCATGGTGTCATCATGGACGCGAAGAAAAAGGGCGGCTGGGAAGCCCAGTTGGCAAAACTTCCAGCCGTTGGTGCCGTGACAGACGAAGTTCGTAGCCAATGGTCAGATGCCTCAGAGCGTCTCAATGAGTCGTCGATGCAGAAGTTGACCGACAAGAACAACGCCGATCCAGTTGACTTGGAAACTGCGGCCGAATTGGGGTCTCGCTATATCGCGTTGGAGCAATATGAAAAAGCGGAAGCCGTTCTCGCTCGAGCTGCCGGAAAATTCGACGCTCAAACAGTAGCTCGGACTGATGAGAATATCAGCCAGCGTTTGTCGCGAGTGTACTTTCAATGGTCTCGAGCGGCAGTCAATGATCGAAAGCAGCAGGTTGAGCGAGCGACAACTTCGTTCTACCTCGATCCGACGATTGGCTACGGCAAGCAAATCGCGCGGATCATTTCGCCGGAAAAGTTTGACGGAAGGCCTAAGGGAGACTTCGATAACAAGTTTCGCGAAGGGACGTTGCGGCGTCTTAAAGCCGAACGAAAAAAGTGGTTGCTGCAGAGTCAGGCGAAGAACTCGAAGTCGTCTGCTGAACCTGAACCGAAGTGATAGGCTTGGTGCTTCGCTAGCAAAGTTCAACCTGATTGACTGTGCTTTTCAATTAACCAGTCGGCAGAATCCAACCAAAAACGTGGTGATAGCATCAATCTAACGTGCGCTAAATTCAACTGAAGTGCTTGTTAGATCCGAGTGAGAGATAAATACATCCGAGTAGTTTGCGCTACTCAACTCGATCACTCTGGACCTCACGAATGAAAACCAGCTTCGCCCGCTTCTTCTTCACTCTCGTATTCATGCTCTCAACAGTTTCATTGGTCTGCGCGCAAGCAAACGCTCAGTCAAGTTGTTTTGAACGTTGGTTCCATGGTGGTACTTATGAGACCGAAGCCGATCGAGAGGCACTTTACAGCAGTAACGCTCAGGGCCCTTTGGGCGGATTGTTTGCGCCAGGATTCACGCGAACGTTGACATTGCTCGGTGGAGTGAATTTCCCATCGGCGAGTATTAGTGAAGGTCCCTTCGAGCTGGGTTCCCCTGATGTTCCGTTTGCTCTGGGGTCGTTTGGGCTTCTCGACGTAGACGATAGCGGCTACGCCCTCAGTTTCGCTTTCGGGCGCCGTCACAGTCGTACACTGCGGTCAGAAATTGAAGTTGCTTTCCGTAACAACAACATCAATCGAATCTCAGAGATTTTCGCCACCCCGGACGACCCGACCTTGCCTGGATTCAGCATGCTGACCGAAGACAGAGACGGTGACGTCAGTGTAACTTCTTTGTTGAAGAACTTCATCTTCGACTTCAACAATGAGAGCCGCTTCACTCCCTATGCTGGATTCGGACTTGGGATATCTTATGTCAATGTGGAGGCGGGGGAGTCGATCAGCCCCGATGGAGAGCCCGCATTTGAGGAAGGCGATGAAACCTTTACCTATCAAGCGATTGGAGGAATTGCGACCCGTCTCAATTCTGCCGCGGATTTCATCGTCGAGTACCGTTTTCTGGGAACATCAAGAGTTGATCTCACTGGCTTTGACAACTCGCTCGTCTACAACACCAGTTCACTGTTCTTTGGTTTGAAGTACGAATACTAAAGGCCCTTCGGGCTGAAGTGATTCTTTTGTAGCGGGATTGGCAAGAGTTTGGGGTTGTCATTTCGTTTTCCCCTGGTTTCCCTTTTTCGATTGTTGCCGGGCAGGATACGGTTGGGGTCAAAGCCTGATTTTGATCGTATTGTGCGCAGAACTGCTTCGGAGTTCCCGCCGCATCAAGGGACGATTCTTTGAAGCATTGGGCTTGGTGGGCCCCGTTTCCACCAGGGGCAACGTTGAGTTGTCTGGGGCAGCAGTCTAATTCGCGGTGTGTCGTTTTCGCCTTCGAACGTTTAACTTAAAATTTGCAAGTTCGAACTGGCCATGGTACAAGGCACGACACCAAGGCAGAATGTAAATTCAGAATAACAAGTTATACTCCTCGCATGAATCATACCGCGTCAACCATCTGCTTGGGTTTACCGAGCAACCGGTCTATCTTTTTTGGGGGGCTGCAGTTGATGGCCCTTATGGCGATCGTACTGTTATCGCACTCGAACTCGCTTTTTGGCCAAACAACAGGTCCTGAGAAAGGTGTCTTGTTCATTCACGGAGGCGGACGTCTCAACTTCGGTGAGTTTGTCAACTTGGCCAAGCAAGCATCTGGCAAACCTCAACCCGCGATAGTGATCATCAGCACGCCCCAGGGTAAAAAGCGACAAGATCAAATTCAAAACAACGTTCCGCTATCATTGATCACTCGCCTTAAGAAACGATTCAAGATGGAGCACGTTTCTGAGCTTTTTACGCTTTCAAAAGCAGAGGCGGACTCCGACGCTTTCGTTAAACAGATCGACGATGCCGACGCGGTATTCCTTACCGGGGGTAATCAATCCTATTTGATCGACGCTTTCTCCGGAACAAAATCGCTCGCCGCTTTAGAACGTTTGCTCGATCGAGGTGGTTTGATCGGTGGTGCTTCGGCAGGAGCACAAGTGCAGTCCTCGTTCATGACTCGTGGCGGTTACAAAAAAAGACGTGTCATTCTGGGCGACAAAGAACATCAAGCAGGTTTTTCTTTTGTCAAGAACTCGGCCTTCGACGTGCACGTAGAAGAGCGAAACCGCGAGCAGCATCTTTTGCAACTGTTCCGGGCGAACGAGAAGCAGCTACAAGACCCACAACTCAACCCGCTGGATCTGCTCGGAATCGGGATCGATCAAAGCACCGCGATCGTCGTGAAAGAGAACCAGTTTCAGGTTACTGGAAAGGGGCAAGTTTATATTTTTGACCCCGAGAAGTGGGACAAGGACGATCCAGATTCGTGGAGCTACCAAATTTTGAAATCCGGAACTTTCTTCGACATGAAATACCGCAAGGTGATTGAGAAGCCGGAACCCGAAAAAGTAGAACTCAAAAAAACACCGACTTCGCCAAAACCCAAAACCGCTGAACCAATGAAATTGGGAAGCTAGGATCCGGTCTCTCGCTAACTTGCGTGGTAAGTCCCAGAGCTGGTCTGTACAGTCATCTTTCTTATTGGCTTTCGCGCAGCCTGGTTTTCCGCCAAGGCCGTCGTAGTGCTTGATGGCAACCCGACGCGTCAGCGAGCCAAGAGCGTCAACTGACTCATCCTCGCTGACGCGTCGGGTTTCCATTT
>CAYSQZ010000119.1:12871-14140 GCA_964433035.1 uncultured Pirellulaceae bacterium
AGCGAGCCAAGAGCGTCAACTGACTCATCCTCGCTGACGCGTCGGGTTTCCATTTTCGTTTGGCAGGCTTTTCTTTTGGGCATTGTTGAACCGGCTTGGCCAGTAGTTACATTTGATGTGTTTCGGTTTGCCATCGAGAGTTTCAAGAATGAATATTCAACTCACCTTTTTGCTTGTAATCACCTGCCTGTTTTCAGGGTATCAGGGCCAGGCAGTGGCCGAGACGTTCGATACTGACGTCGTTATCTACGGCAGCACCAGTGCGGCGGTGAATACTTGGTCGCTGACGGGCAGGTTCTGGAAAAGAAAAAGAAGTAATGCCTGACGCTGGTGTAAGATGTTCACGCAAGTGCGTATGGCACCCAATTCAGGTCTGAAGCGAAGCGATCAGTTCGTTGGTTTCCTGACGTTTTTTTAGGCGAGCGGTTTTGCGAACTTCGGCTTCACTGTGAACTAACTTTTCCTCTTCGGATTCAGGAATGACCGAGGGAACCTGAGTCGGCTTGCCGTTTGAGTCGAGTCCGACAAATGTCAGGAAAGAGACTGCGGCCACCGAACTGGCTTTTTCACTGGTGAAGTTTTCGGTCAAGATTTTGACAAAGATCTCCATCGAAGTCCGCCCGACCGAACAGACGTAGGATTCAAGGCGAACGATATCGTTTCGCTGAATTGGGCGATGAAAATGTACGCCGTCGTTGGACGCAGTCACGACCGAACCCCGGCAGTGTCGCCGCGCCGAAATCGCGGCTGTTTCATCGATGTGCTTCATGAGCAGTCCGCCGAAGAGCGTATCGTGAGCGTTGGTGTCACCGGGCAGGACGATGTTCTCTTTGACGGCCAGCGACTGGGCCATTGCGACTGATTTTCGATCGTTCATGCCAAAAGTTTATCGGTTCTTCTGGATGCAACCAAGGCCGCTTAAAAGCATTGTCAAATGTGTGTCGCCGAAGAGTTTCAGCTCGCCAAGGCTGGCGGTTGCCAATCACGACTCGGTCAGAAACAATGACCAGCAAGTAATGGTAACCCGACGCGTAAGCGCGTAAGCGAGGGAGCAGCGGCAACTGACTTCGCCCTCGCTTACGCGTCGGGTTGCCAATAAAATGCAGGGTTTAAGCGTAGCCCATCAACCCTCCCCGATCAAAGCCGATTTCATCGTCTTTTCTCGACCCTCCCAATCTTGGGAGGGTGACTATGTTTCGTTAAACCGCTCCCAATTTTGGGAGGTTGACTATGTTTTGTGCGGCTATGTTTTGTGTGACTATGTTTTGT
>CAYSQZ010000120.1:0-14130 GCA_964433035.1 uncultured Pirellulaceae bacterium
ATCCAATGCGTCATCGTCAAACACCCAACGTATGCTGCCGCGTTCGGCCCACCAGTTTTCAGTGATCGCTGGAAGCGCATTCTCTTTGAGCCGTCGAGTGCACCATGCCTTTAGATCCGCCCGAACTTTTTTAGGCGATGCCTCAAACGCACTGACTACTGAGTGCATATGGTTCGTTCGGCAATTGACTGCGTGACAAATCCACTTTCGGTGCGAGCAAGTCTCGCGAACCTGAACTTCCACGAGATGACGTTGCGCCGAACTTAGAACCTTGGCGTCTTCGTTCAATTTTGCTGCGGCTTCAAGTTCACGTACGGAATCCGGCATTTGCCAGCCCTTGTGATATTCAACCCAGCCACGTTGATCACCGGGAAGCCAAGTTCCGTAGGTTGCAACGGTAATAAAAAAAGCAATCGGATCGTCCATTAGTCAATCCTCACGATGGCGCTCAAACTGGAAACCCGACGCGTAAGCGAGGCATGTCCAAGAATCGCTTCAGAAAATCCTCGCTCACGCTTCGGGTTACCATTGCGCTCATGCAACGATTAGTCACGACCATCGCACCCTTCATGCTTAAACACATCAGCTCGCCAACTTACAACTTCTTGGCATCGCTTTTGACTTTGAGGACCGGATCCTCTTTGAGAGGCAACTGAACCGACGCGCCGGTTTCGGCGGCTTTGTAGATTGCCAGAATGATCTCGACACTGCGGCGACCTTCGATTCCATCGACCGTCGGCGTGGTCCCGTTCTCGATCGCATTGATCACATCTCGGAACTGATGAGCGTGAGCATGGTGACCTATCGCAGCAGGATCAGCGGCTCCGCCACCAGTTTTGGTCAACTGAGCGAATTCGGCAGTTATCTTCTCGTCTTCAGGAGTCATGGTCTCGAACTCCCAGGACTTGATATCTTCCTCTTCGATCACCGCCGAGCCGGTGCTACCGTGAATCTCAATTCTCTTCAGCATTCCCGGGAACGCCGCCGTGGTTGCTTCAATCACGCCCAAGGCACCATTCTTGAATCGCAATGCCGCTGTCGCGACGTCTTCAACTTCGATTCTCTCATGAGCAAGCGTCGCAGTATGAGCGATGATGGACTCGACCGGACCCATTAACCAAGTCAACAAATCAACCGTGTGGATGGCTTGGTTCATCAACGCGCCGCCACCGTCAAGCGCCCAGGTCCCCCGCCACTCGCCACTATCATAATATTCCTGGGTCCGAAACCACTTAACGTAAGCATCGCCCAATGTGAGTCGGCCAAACTTTCCAGAGTCGACGGCTTGCTTGAGCGTCAAACTGGCTTTATGAAATCGCGACGGAAAAATTGCAGAACAAACGACGTTGTTCTTCTTGCAGGCTTCGATAATCTGGTCGCACCGATCCAGCGTAATCTCAAGCGGCTTTTCGACGATGACATGCTTGCCCGCATTGGCTGCTGCAACTGCGGGCTCCATGTGAACACCACTGGGAGTACAAATCGTGACAACATCGACCTTGGGATCAGCCAACATCTCTTCCAAACTGGCGTGAGCAGTCGCAACAGTCCCTTCAACCAGCTGATGAGCTCCCTCAACGTAGTCAGGAAGCCCAGTACAACAAGCGACAAATTCGGCGCCCTCGATATCGGCGATCGCCTTGACGTGAAAACGAGAGATCATACCCGTGCCGACAATTCCAAAACCCAAACCCATAACATCTCATTCGAAAAAAATTGCAACTACAAAACAACGACAACATTCAGCGATCAACCGTTATAATTCGTCTCGCCACGAATTGCCAGTTGAACTGGGCTCCGGCCTGATCTTCTTTTCTCGCACCTCACAATTGGGGAGGTGTCGACGCTTTGAAAACCGCTCAATCGAAGTTCCTAAAGCATCGGCTCAACGCCGTAGATCACATTGAGCGTGTACCAAAATAGGCTGAACATATTCAAAAGCATGTGCAAAACAATGCAAGGCAAGATACTTTCGGTTTTTCGATAGAGGTAACCTAGAACAACCGCCAACACGAAAAGCGGAATTGGAGCGGCCCCTTGCCCGAGATGCAATGCAGCAAAAATGAACGCAGAAACGTAGACCGGCCAATGGGCTTGAGTTGCCCAACTACGCCGCCGGCCATCGTTTTTTATTGCTTCGCCCTTTTGGTTTTCAATTGGCGAACCAGCAAACTGCGGAGACCGATAGGGGTTTGCTACATCTGGCTCCGATTCAATCGCCCCATCGGCTCGCCGATTCCCATCTTGATCCGGACCTCTCCCTTTTGTCGCATCCCCGCTCACCTCGTCCCAGCCGCCGATCAATATCTGATCAGATTTCATCCGCCCAGGTCCCAGTCGTTGCAACCATGCTTGCAACGTCCCACGAAAAAACACCTCTTCGCAGATTGGCGCCACGATGCCGGCGACAAACCAAACTAGTACAAACGTCAGCGGCGCCGCATCTTTGCTAAGCATCTTTAGCGACTGATGCTCGTAATCCACCAACAGGGTAAGCAACCACTGGATCAGCAACACAATGGGAATCACCATCGTGAACGCGAGTACCCCCAGCGCGACGTCCTTGGCAATACGATGCGGTTGCAGCCCGAGAGCTTGAAGTCCTACACGACCGACTTTGCAGTAGCGAACATAAAGCGCAACCAGCGCCAAGGTTATCGCCGCCAACTGAGCCAAACCGACAATGCCTAACAAATTGGCTTCTTCATCACCGCTTAGATCTGGAATCTCCTCCAACGACACTCCCAACAGCAACATCGCAACGCCTACAGCAACAAACTGGCCGCCAAACCAAGCGAAGAAGACAAGAAACACATCGATCAATCCGTACGGCGATCCAATCAGCTCTCGCCCACCAAGTCGACCCAACAAGTCCTGACCGCGCTTTTTCCTCCGAATCAAAGCCGTCCACGAGGCGACGCCAACCGCGCCGATCGAAACAAAGCAGACCAAGAACATTTTATCGAGCATAATTCAACTTAGGCGGGCAACTGGAGTGGACGAAGAAACGATTCCTAAAATTTGCCCCGTTGGAATAGTTTTAATCACGGGCCCTAATGCGAACGACGTATCAAGCTACGTTTTTAAAAAATCCTTCGCACCTTCAACATACAGCCAACCCGAATGGACTGTCGAAAATAGCGACAGCCAAACCGACCCGACGATCGTCCAGAACAACCAGCTTGGCAATTCAGCCGTACCAGCATCCAACGCCAATCCTACCAGACAGGAGACAACGGCAATGCACTGAAACCACATTTTGAGCTTGCCAGCCATCTTGGCAGAGAAATCTCCTCCCGCACCCTCAATCATCGAACGCAACACCGTTACCAACAGCTCTCGGCCCACGACAATGACCGCAATCCATCCGGCAATCTGAGCATACCAGGGGAACTTTCCGTTCATTTCAACGGCCAGCAAAATATAAGCGCCGCAAATCAGGATCTTGTCGCAGAACGGGTCCAACACTCGACCGAGCTTGGTAACCATGTCGTACTTTCTGGCATACCACCCGTCGACCCAGTCGGTGCCCGCGGCGATCAGAAACACGACCAGTGCCGCCCAGTAGAGCTTAAAAGGAAGCAAAGCGAAAAACACAAAAGCCAAAACCAAACGCGCCGCCGAAATCTTATTGGGCACATTCCAAATCTCGTTTTTCGAATTTCCAGCCGTTTCGGATGTTCCGCGTTCTTCCATCACTCTTCGCCCAAAGATTTGAGAGGTTCAAAAATTTCGCCTCGCGTTGTTTACCCAACGCGAAACAGATTCAACTGTTTCGCTGATCAACCAGCCCCGGCAGTGTTTAACTTAAACCTCTGGGCAGCGATTTTGAACCCGGCTTCAGAGTAGAATCTGAGATGAAGAGACGGTTTGGACAATGGTTACCGACGCGCGTTGATTGGGCGAAATCTTTCATAGATCGGCGAGTAAAGAGAAAAACCCAGGGTGAACGTGTTTGCTCGTAGCTCCCGGATTATCAGATAGAATCTACCGCTGGGTTTGAGCGGTTTGTTTGGCCAGCCTATCGGCTTTATCAATCGCTTTGGTAATCGCAAAATTGAATTCTGGCCATTGAATGGAATCGTCATTCGAAACATCGTAGCGATCGATAAGCCGACCAGTAGCAACGATGCGAACGATTCGACTAAGCCTTGCCAGTTTGAGCAAACCAGTAACTTCTGAGCGATCAAGATTGCCATTGCCGTCAAGATCCAGCTTCGAAAACGCGTCTTCTACTGAATCGTAATCGTTTGTGACAACATTGACGATCTTGTCAACAATCTGCTGCTCTCGCGGTGACGTTGGACGCTTGGCCAAGTGGTCGAAATTCCATTTCACTTCTTCCACATCTGCAGTTTTTTGCGACACGGATTTCTCAGAAGGAGCTTGAAGTGTGGATTCGGAACTCTGGGCTACCACCGAACTGGAAACCAGCGTGGTAACCAAAAGCCAAACAGAAAGTGTGAAAGAGTTTTTTGAGTTCATGATTTGATTCCAAATTGGACGCAACTCAAACTGATTGCCTCGATTATGAATTCGGCTTGGCAACTTTCATATGGACAGTGTTAAGGTAGATGGCCTAATAACCGCAACTACAAACTTCGCTTTTTCGTGAACTGCTGGCAGATTAGCAACCTAAACAGCGAAAACCACGAAGCTAGCAGTTACTTCGACGTCAACAACAACGCTCGAAATACCAACCAAGCTATCTCTATTATAGTTGGCGATTTCGCAAGACTTTAAGTCTTTGTCTTACAAATAGATGAATCCAAGACCCAAGTCTTGATGGTCCAACGCGTGCCACAATGGGTCCAACTTCGCCTGCGGCATTTCAAAACCCGAAGAAAAGCGCAATTTCCTGTTATGTTGCTGCAAGATGTTGCTATTTCGCATCATGGCCACCTTGGCGGGCAGGAATACCGCGGTGACGGAGTGGAGAAGGAAAAGCGTTGATCGAAATCGATTCGAACGGCTACCTTGGCTGTCCCACTGCAACTGCGACCAGATCGTAATCCTTGAACGTGACGACTTCACACGGGACGATCTGCCCGACCGCCAATTCATGTTCGGTCTGGGTTACGAAGACGGCGGCGTCAACATCAGGAGCGTCACCCGCACTGCGGCCGATCCAGGCTCCGGGTTGCTCAGCGACTGGCTGATCGATGATCACATCGATCGTTTTACCGACCTGACTCTCGTTAAATTCGAACATCACTTCCTGTTGAACCGCCATCAGCTCGTCGCGTCGTCGGTTCTTGGTCTCGTCGTCGAGATGATCTTCCATTCGAGCCGCTGGCGTGTCAGGCTCAAATGAATAAGTAAACACACCCATGCGTTCAAATTTGTGACGGCGTGTAAACTCAACCAGTGCTTGGAATTGTTCTTCGGTTTCACCAGGAAACCCAGTGATGAAGGTGGTTCGCAACACCAAATCAGGAATCAACTCGCGCATCCGAGTGACTTGTGCGTCGATCTGCTCCCGATTTACACGCCGCGACATTCGCTTCAACATCACGTTATCAGCATGCTGAAGCGGCATATCGATATAAGGCAGAATCTTGTCCGAGTCGGCAATCACATTGAGCAAAGCGTCGTCGATGTACATTGGGTAGAAGTACATCAAACGGATCCAATCCAAGCCCTTGATCTCATTAAGCTTGGTCAACAGCTCAGCCAAACGCGGCTCGCCGTACAAATCCATCCCGTAATAGGTAGTATCTTGCGCGACGATGACCAGCTCTCGAACACCATTGTCCGCCAACTGCTGGGCTTCAGCCAGGACCTCTTCCATCGGCTTGGTCGCGTGCTTGCCACGCATCTTTGGAATGGCGCAAAACGTACAAAGTCGATCACAGCCTTCGGAGATTTTCAGATAAGCAAAGTGCTTGGGCGTGATCTGCAAACGGTCTTGATCCGGCAAGGCCCTGATCGGAGCCGGCTGGAACACGTTGCGTTGCTCAGCGAGATCGCCAACCAGCCGATCCGCGATTTGGGTTATCTCTTCGCGACCGAACACACCGACCAAAGAATCAATTTCGGGTCTGTCGATCAGTAACTGTTCTTTCTGACGCTCAGCCAGACACCCAGTCACGATCACACCCTTGGTTTTTCCGGCTTTCTTCAACGCCAGCATCTCGTCGATCGCGCCGAAAGATTCCTGTCGAGCCGCTTCAATGAATCCACAAGTGTTTACAACGACAAAGTCGCTTTGCTCAGGATCGGAAATCAGTTCGTAGCCATCGAGTTTGAGCAATCCCATCATCCGCTCGCTGTCGACGGTGTTCTTGGGGCAGCCAAGACTGATGAACGAGTAGCTCCCCTTATGGTCTTTGCTCTCGGGTAGTTTTTTGAAATCAGTAGACAAATCAGCACTCGGAAAAATCGGGGAAAAAGCGGCAGAAATTGCCAGCAATCGAACCCTAAATCCTAGCCAATAACCTCTCCTTTAAATAGGTGCAAAAAGTGCTCAGCGGCTCAATTTAGGTCCTTCAAAACTCAACCGGGATCAGCAGTAGAACTTGGCACTGTTTGTTAAATGTGAGCGGCAAGGCGCTCGCCCGATGGCATTTCGCACCGACGAAATCTAAAGTAAATCCCATTGGGCGCTGAGTCCAAAAATTGTCAGACAGTGCCTGGTGGTCTGTCAGATCTAAATTGACGGGTGCCATGCTGAATTGACGGGTGCCATGTTTACGCTCGCGTAAGCATGCTCACGCAAGCGTGAAGCAGGCACCCGTTTTGCTATTCATTTCAGGATTGAAGGAGTGCTTTGGTTGCCATTCTCATGCCCAGCAAGATCATGCTTAAGCAATGCATTAGCCTGATAGAAACCAACCAACCATCCAACCACATCGCCGCTTCTAATCGGACTCGAAAATCTGACAGTAACTCTCATACCTTCGGACGTCGAGCTTTCCATCGGCTACGGCCCACTTTACGGCACATTCTTCCTCATGCATGTGAGTGCAATCGGGAAACTTACAGTTGTTGATCAACGGACGAATATCGGGAAACAGTCCTTCGATTTCCTCAGGAATCATGTCCCACAATTGAAACTGCCGAATCCCTGGCGTGTCGATCAAGTGCCCACCGCACTCCAAAGGAATCAAAACTGCCGAAGTCGTTGTGTGACGGCCTTTATTATTGTCAGCACTTACCAGCCCCACTCGCAGCTGCAACCCCGGCTCAATCACATTGAGCAATGATGACTTTCCGACTCCCGACTGCCCCGTCACAACGCTGTCACGCCCTTTGACCAAATGTCGGAGCTGAGCAATCCCAACTCCCGTCTCCACTGAAGTCAAGATTACGCGGTAGCCCAATTGGCTCCAGACACCAACTACCGGCTGTAAATCGGATAACTCGATCAAATCGACTTTGTTAATCACGATCACTGGCTCTATCCCCGCCTTTTCGACAGAGACCAGATAGCGATCCACCAAATTTGGTTTCAAAAGCGGCTCAGCTGCGCTAGAAACAATGAACGCCAAATCAATATTGGAAACGATGATCTGTTGACGCTTGCGGCTGGTTCGGCAAATCTGGTTCCGCCTTGGCTCAACGCGAACAATCACCGCCTGATCATCATCAGTCTCCTTGCCGCTTAGCAAGATCGTGACAAAATCCCCGGCAACGACGACATGCTGCAGGTCCGTTGCCAATGATTTCAAGATCCCGCGGACCGTGCATTTGTATTGAGTGCCATCCTCAGCAGCAACGATACTGGTCAATCCGTGGCAGCGAACGACTCTTCCCGATCGGCAAAGTGCGGCGTCGACGTCCAATTCGACTTGAAACCCAGACTCATCCTCATCAGAAGCATTGGAACCGGATACGGTTCGTTTGCGAGTCAGGCTACCTTTGCCCGAAAGCCGTTCACCCCGCATCGAGTCGCCCAATTTGTCGGCGTCTTCTTTGAATTCACGCGTAAAATCTGTCTTTCGCTTGCGCCCCTCATGTCGCTTACGAAACTGCGCACGCACGGTTTTCTTGGGTTTCTTCTTTTTCGCCATAACAGATGGTAGCCAATTTCCCATAACCGAGCTAACTCAAAATTTAACAACCTAGTAAATGATTAGTGGCTCGTTATCGGCAATTGTTCACTGACTCAACTAATTGTTGGACGTTTCTCCAGTCCCATTAAGAGATTGAGGAAGTCTCAGAAATTTTTAAGTCCAGAGTAACTGTCCACTTTACCGATAAAGCTGGAGCGCTGTGTTAAACCGAGCTATGACCGAGACAAAGGCTACCAAGAGGTCCGGGTTGTTTTTGGCATAAGTCCCTGTCCAAGACGACCTTCTTGTGAACCCAGCCGTAAGGTTGACTCAGCAGAATTGATCAGTGAATTTCGCAAAACAAATTTTCTATTCTTCAAAATTTTAGATTCTCAAATTAAATGATATAAACTTTAATAGAGCTACTGGATCAAGTTCACGTATCCCAAAAGAAACCTGCTTACCATAATAACTTTACTCCTCATCGTTCCCCCTTTCGACTCTACGTTCTAAGCGCGTGTGACCACTGTGCGAAAACTTATCTGCATCAAGAATAACCCGAACAAGCCCAGCCAACTTCCGCTGGATTTGGAAGAAGACGTAAGCGTCACCTACGCCAGCTGTTCCAGAGAAGCGTTAGAGTTGATGCGAGAGCAACATTTCGAGGGTCTCTACTTCTGCGGAGATGGGAACCAAGCCGGTAACTCGCAGAACTCCTCCTGGGCGGAAATGCTTCAGAGCTCGGCGATTCTCGATCTTGCCCCGGACGGCATCGCTTTACTCGACTCTCAAAACAAGATCATAAAAACAAATGATAGGCTGACCAGCTGGTTCAAAAACCTCAAACTGGTCGGCCTAAATTTTTATGAGGCCATCGGCCAGCCAACTATCCTGGGGCCGGAGCCGAGCCCGCTGGCGACTGCTCGATCCAAGCGACAATCTTGCCGCGCAACAATCGAAGTAGACGACCGCTATTTTCAGCTGCGTGTCGTGCCGATCATTGACTCCGATGGTCCAACTGAACAATTGCTTGTTTGTCTTTCCGACTCAACTCAAACTGTTCTCAAGAATCTCAAGTTCGAAGCGCTTCACCAAGCCGGAATCGCACTTGCCGATCTTCGCCCTGAAGAAATCTCTCAGATGGACGTTGAGCAACGCATTGAATTGCTCAAAGAGAACATTCTGCATTATGCCAAGGACCTTCTAAATTTCAACGTCGTCGACGTTCGGCTGCTTGATCATGAAACGGGACTGCTTGAACCACTGCTGTCTTTGGGAATCAATGCTGAGTCTTCGCAGCGGCCTTTGTATGCAGTTGCAACTGGCAATGGAGTAACTGGTTTTGTCGTAGCGACAGGTGCCAGCTACATGTGCGAAGACACGAATAACGACCCGCTGTATATCGGGGGCTTGGTCAACGCCAGAAGTTCGCTGACTGTACCGCTGATCTATCAGGAACAGGTGATCGGTTCGTTTAATGTTGAAAGCCCTGAGGTGGGTGCGTTTACCGAAGAAGATTTGCAGTTCGTGGAATGGTTTGCCTTGGATATCGCGGTAGCGCTCAATACGCTGGAACTGCTTAACGCTCAGCGAAATGATGCGGCTAGTCAAAGTATCTCGGCGATTCATGCTGCTGTCGCGCTTCCGATTGACGAGATCCTCAACGATACGGTTCATGCGATCGAAAGCTACATTGGGCATGATCCCCAGGTGACAAAACGGCTTAACGCAATCATGAAAAATGCCAGGCAAATCAAAAACGTGATTCAGCAAATTGGCCAGGAACTGGCGCCGCCTGATTCTTCTGCCGTTCAATCGGTAAACTGTCCCGCACTCAAAGGTCAGCGAGTCCTGGTTATCGACGCCGACGAACAAGTCCGAACTTCCGCTCACCAATTGCTTGAGCGTTACGGCTGCATCGTCGAAACGGCTCATGAAGGAAAAGAGGCCGTTCTGATGGTTCGCAACGGCAGCCTCGACAATCCTTACGATGCCATCATCGCCGACATCCGACTGCCGGATATCGGTGGCTACGATCTGTTGATGAAGCTTAAGGAAACAATGAACGAGCCGCCGTTGATTTTGATGACCGGATTTGGATACGATCCTGGCCACTCAATTGTCAAAGCTCGCCAAGCGGGACTCAAAAACAACGCGTTGCTATTCAAGCCGTTCAGATTGGAACAGCTTATCGAAGTCGTTCAGGCAATGGTGACAGGTGAAACGGCCGATTCACCAAAGTAGGACCGCATCGCGAATGACTTCAATCAACGCGGCTTGACTGGGTCGCATTTGGAGTCGCGTAGAACAACTCTACTCGCCTCTTCTCGCTAGTTGGCTACCAGTCTATTGGGCCAGAATCAAAGCCTTCAGATGCTCGCGCACAACTTTTTCGTTGCCCAAGTCTCCGTGCAATTCGACCAGCTTAATTCGCATTGCCCGTTTCGCCTTGTCACTTTTACTTTCCTTCAAACATTCTTCCAACAACTCAACCGCCGCTTCTTCATCCATCGATTCGTCGATATTTGAAATAGCAAAGAAGGCTGTTTTACTGGCGTCCTCGGTGGTCAGGTGAAGATAGCCTTGCATCTCCAAGTGCTTCATTTCCAGTTCCATGTGCATGATTTCCATTTCCAGCTCGGCCATGTGGCGCTCGAATTCCTCTTCGTCCATGTCGTCGTGATCGTCATCTTCATCGTCGTCATGTTCGTCGTCGTCATCTTCATCGTGGTCATGTTCGTCGTCGTCATCTTCATCGTGCCCATGATGGTCTTCGTCGTGGCGACCATCGTTGTCGATTGGACTGCTGTCCTGGTCTTGCAAAAAGCTTGACGCGCCGGCGGTTGGTAAACCAGCATCTGCTTCCCTGATCGCTCCCAAATTAAACAGGAAGACGAACAACAAAAGTATCGCAAGAGAAATAACCAACTTGGAAAAACGAATACGAATCGAGGGTTTCATAATTAGCCTTTGCTACAGGACGCGAAAAATAGAAAACGCCCTTCCAGTTTACCTAATATCGAAATCGTAAACACGCAAGAATGTCTTTTGTTAGTGGTTCAGTCTCCTAAACGTACTCGCCTTGACATGGCCCTTCGTATACTTGGCGGGCCAACAAAATTTTGCTCGCTTTCCGAGAAAAATCGACAGGGCTGCTTACTTGCTGGGCGTATCAACTTGGGAGCCTGATATTAACTTCAGCTGAGTATGCTGCTAGGATTTCGACTTAATCTCAACGCGTTTTCTCAACCAAGCCACTTCAAAAGTCAAAGCAACTTTAATGGATCTGATCAGATGGATTTTTGCGATCATCGGGCACATTGGTTTCTGGTGCTCCATCTTCAACTTCATCCACTCAACGTCTCTCCCCAGAACCTTCCGCAAGCGAACTGAGAAGGTAATCATTCTGGCGGTCGGACTGCCAATCATTTACTTTCTGGCCAACATCTACCTTAAGAACACATCGAATTTCGACGAGATCTGCCGGATTCGGTTGATGGGCTTACTTTTGCCTCGCTTATTTCTGTACACAATGCTTGGATTCGGAGTCCTGTTCCTGGTCCTTTGGCTGTACCGAAAGCTGACGTTGCGAATGCCTTCGGCGGTCGTGAAGCATAGTTCGCGTTTGATCAATGCCAGGAAAGAGCTGGGTGGGGACCTGTTTGGCGATCCAGTATCTCGGGCCATTGGACTACTGCCATTCAACGAATGCCTAAAATTAAGTTTGGAACAGTTCACAATCCAACTCGATGTTCCGCGCGAGTTTGACGGCTTGAAGATCTGCCAACTATCGGATCTCCATTACACAGGACAAATTAACGTCGAATTTTTTCAACGCGTTGTTGAAGAAGCCAATAAGTTTGAACCCGATTTGATATTCATTACCGGTGACCTTGTTGATGAAACCAAATGCCTTCCTTGGCTTCCTTCTACACTCGGACGTCTGCAAGCTAAGCACGGGATATACTACGTGCTGGGAAATCATGACAAGCGAATCAAAGATGAAATTGGATTTCGCAAACAGTTATCAGACCTTGGGCTAACTCAGGCTTCAGGTCGATGGCATGATGTCGAGATTGACGGCAAACTTATTCGCTTAACGGGCAACGAGCTTCCCTGGTACTCCGACGTGAAGGAGCTTGAACCTGACGTAGGCAGGCAAGCGGATCTCAAAATTCTTCTTAGCCATAGTCCAGATCAGCTTGATTGGGCCAAACCTCGAGGCTTCGACCTGATGTTTGCCGGCCACACTCACGGCGGGCAGATCTCGCTGCCGATCGTGGGGCCGATTGTGGCGCCCAGCAAATACGGAGTTCACTACGCTTCGGGCACGTTCGATGTCGAAGGCATGATTATGCATGTCAGTCGGGGTCTTGCCGGTGACGAACCGATTCGGCTTTGCTGCCCGCCTGAGATCGGCCTCTTCACCTTGACTTGTGATTGAACGCCAACAAAACAAGGTAAAGCCCGCCTAAGAGTTTGGGCTAAACGCAAGCTTGGAGGTTGGCTTCGTAGACGCTGATCAATCAAGCTTCAAAAATATTCGTATGGAACGTTGCTTGATTATCGCTAACGTCGCTTTCAATTAGTCGAAGGACCCCGCGGTCAAAAATTCCGCCGCCGGTTCGACGTGCTACATTCTGGCGAATCTCGGACCCTAGCAGATTTATTGAACTACCACTTTCAGCAAAGATCCCAGCTCCGTTTCGCGCAGTGTTTTCGGCGAAAACAGAGTCCCTCAACTCGAGATGAGCGCCACCGTTGTAGATCCCTCCACCATCGGCAGCCAGAGCGCGATTCGCCGTTACGTTGACGCCCAGCTGGAATACGACTGACCGCGAATCGGGAATTCCTTCGGGCCTATCCGATGCAAGCGTTGCGATACCGCCGCCGCTGATTCTGGCTATGTTGGATCCGATCGTTCCACCGAACATCTCGAAACGCGCGCCCACGTTGCTACGAACAAAAGCGCCACCGCCCAACCCCTGCGTTCCATCCGCCGTAAATTGCCCGGCACGGTTGCCTTCTGCAGTCGTCTCACCACCAACCGTAGACTCAAAAAGAATGACATCGCCACCCGAGACACTGATTCCCCCGCCATTTCGTTGGGCTTGATTGGCAGCAATGGTTGAACGGCCAATTCTCGCGACTCCGCCGTCAACGTGAATCCCGCCGCCATCAAATGTAGAACTATTGTTTCGAATTGTGATTCCGGATATTTGAAGGGTGCCCGATGAAAACACACCACCGCCGAACGTAGCCCGCAGAGGGGGTGGGCTCCAAGGGGGGGGATTGCCGGAGGGCGGAGCGTCAGCTTCGACTTCAGTGTCCCGCTACGCTAGCCAGCAGCCAAGATATCGATAAACGGCTGAATGTCGAAGAAGTTAATGACACCGTTGCAGTCAGCATCCGCCTCGTCTTGAAAGCCATCTGGAGTGGATAAAACATCAATGAAAGGCTGAATGTCAAAAAAGTCGACTGTGCCACTTAAATCAACATCACCCTTCACAGTAGGCGCTGAAAACGTACCATCCCCAAACGAAGCTTCAAAAGGAACGCACCAAACTGAAATCGCGTTGAAACCCTCGACCGTCACGCCAGCGGGTAAATCAATGGTAAATGAGTCCTCAGTACCATCGAAGGCGGTGCCCACCAAGTCCGTGCCAATTTGCAGACCATATTCAAAGGTGCTGAGGGAAGTGCCTAAATAGAAAAAGACGGACGGCCCCAATCCATCGTATGTAAAGTCTTCCACTAGAAGAGTGTCGGCATCCAAGATGGTGACCGTTCCGGTAACATCGTTAGAAATAGTTGAGAGCGATGCCTGGTAGCCGACACCGGGTGTCATTTGAGCAAACGCTGACTGTGACGCGCAGGCCAACATAAATAGCGCAGCTGACAAACCATAAACAACAGTCTGGTAATTCAAAATCTCTCCAATCAGCGATGTATCAAAATGAGTAAGACAGAGGTACGAAACATCAATGGCTTACATTGTCACTGGCGCCTGATGACCCGTCTACTCGAATAATGAAAATTAGGCGAGTTCAGTAAAGCACTTCACGCCAGACGTGGAGCTTGGCAACCGGTCGCTAGCTAGCCACCAGCCAAGATATCGATAAACGGCTGAATGTCG
>CAYSQZ010000121.1:0-14021 GCA_964433035.1 uncultured Pirellulaceae bacterium
GGAATCAGTGGATCCTGCAGACATTTTTAACGTATTGGTTGACGGAGAAGCCGTCTTGGAAACCATGGGCGACGATGATTTCATCGACAACCTTGGGGATCTTGCAGGTCTTACGATCCCGGCCGGTACTGAGATCACATTCGAAGTTGATGGAGTACTGGAAACCGCTACTGGCGGTCCTGCGACAAGTATTCGGATCGAAACGTTTCTTGTCGAGATCATCGAACCAGATGATGGCCACGGAGATGTCAACTTGGACGACACCGTAAACTTTTTAGATATCGCACCATTCATTACAGTTCTGGCCGTTGGAGGTAGCCCTGCGGAAGCATCCCAAGCGGATTGCAATGGAGATGGCACCGTAAACTTTTTAGATATCGCACCATTCATTGTTGCCTTAGCCGGCGGTTCTTAGGCGACAATATCAACACCGGCTTGCCCAATCTTCCCATCCCATAACCGCCGGCGTGATTATCGGATAGAATTCAAGCTGCGAATTGTCAGCATGCCTTGGATCCAAAGATTGAGATGAATTCGAACGAAACAACTTCAGAGGGGCAGTATCAGGTTGTAGCCCTCCGCTATCGCCCGCAGTCGTTTGGTGATCTGGTTGGGCAAAGCCATATCGCGACCGCGCTTTCCAATGCAATCAACAAGAACCGCGTGGGCCATGCGTACTTGTTTACTGGCGCGCGGGGAGTTGGCAAGACTTCTTCGGCGCGGATTTTCGCCAAGTGCTTAAACTGCGAACAGGGCCCGACGATGACGCCTTGTAACGAGTGTGACATTTGTCAATCGGTATCAGCGGGCGAAGACGTTGACGTGCTTGAGATTGATGGCGCGTCCAATCGCGGCATCGATGAGATTCGGCAGTTGCGTTCCAATGCTGCGGTTCGACCGGGTAGATCAAAATACAAGATCTATATCATCGACGAAGTCCACATGCTCACGACACAGGCGTTCAACGCGCTTTTGAAAACGCTTGAAGAACCACCGGCCCACGTGAAGTTTATTTTTTGCACCACCGATCCGCAGAAAATTCCCATTACGGTTCTCTCTCGCTGTCAGCGTTTTGACTTTTCGCCGGTGCAAACCAATGAGATTGCAGACCGCCTACGCGAGATTGCCAAGAACGAAGGCGTCGACGCCGATGAGCAATCATTGGCTTTGTTGGCTCGCCGCGCCAACGGTTCAATGCGCGACAGCCAATCGTTACTGGAACAGTTGTTTTCGTTCTGCGGAAAAGAAATTACAGTCGACGAAGTCCATCAGCTGCTTGGGACCGCCGACATGGGGCGGATCGCTGAGATTGCCACGGCGATGACGAATAAAGATTCGGCGCAAACGCTCAACCTGATCCACGCGGGAGTTCTTCAAGGCGTTGATTCCGGGCAGATGGCTAGTCAGTTGCTTGGTTACTTTCGCGATCTGATGGCGGTGCGCGTCGGGTGTGGCGAGGACACGCTTCTCAACTGCACCGGTGGCGATGTTGAACATTTAAAAACGTTGGCCGATTCGTTGGGCTTGGAGACGATTCTCTCGATCGTGCAATTGCTTGATGCCGCAGTGGTACGGATGCAATCGAGCCTCCACGCTCGGACGCTCTTAGAGGCGGCCGCGATTCGCGTTTGCAATCTGGAAAACCTTGAGGCAATTTCTGATCTGGTTTCCAGCCTGTCCAAAACCGGAGGTGGGCCAGTAAAATCGGGCCCTGCACCCTCAGGTAGACCTCGCGTGAAGATGAGGCAAGTTGAATCACCATCAAAAAAAAACGCAGTAGCTAATCCAGCGACAACTCCGCCATCATCAGTCAGTCAGAATTCCACCGCCGCTGATCAAACCGATGGGCCCGCCGATAACCCAGCGGCGGACAACAGCCAAGCACCGAACCACAATAGCCAAGCACCCGACGATAATCAAGCTGTTCCAGCCGGGAGTGTTCCAGCAAATGCTCAACCGGCAGCTAGTGCTGCGGCGTCCATGGGCGCCTCGGGAGCCGCCGCAGGCGTTGTTGCTTCGGCCGCTGTGGCCGTCGCATCAGCCACGGCGACGGTGAGCAAAGCAGACTCGTCATTATCGCCAACGGCAAAAAGTGAGGTCCAGGAATCAGCAGAATCTGAATCAAAGGCTTCCCCGGAATCTTCGTCGCTCCAGCCTGCGGATCACTCAAACACGGAATCACTGACTGCCGACAACTCCGTTTCAAAAGCAAAAGTTAACGCTCAGAACATTGAGAAGGTTTGGAAGGAAGTCGTTGCCCAAATGACACCAATCACTGGTGGCTATGCGGTGGATTACGAGAGCCTCGTCTTAGCCCAACCCGATCATCTCAATGTCACACTCAATCAAAAATTCAATAGCGACATGTGCTCGCGTCCGGAGAAGAAGAAAAAGTTTGAGGCAGCACTTGAGTCGCTTGCCGGCACACCGATCAGGATTGATTTCCACACGTCAAAAAAATCGTTAGACCAACAAAAAATGGCCCCCCGCATGACGCGCCAACAACAGATCCGAAAACTGCATGACGACGGATTCGTCAAGAAAACGATATCACTTTTTGATGCGGAGATTACCGGGTATCAGGAACCGGCGCGGACAAGAAAACTCTGAGTCGATAGAATCCTGAGATGGATGGATCGAAGGCGAGCCAACTATCAACGCTCCCCTCACTTGATAACCATAGATAACACGTCCAGCAAAAGAGAGTTAACGATGTTAAAAGGACTTGGAAATATTGCTTCACTAATGAACCAGGCTCGAACGATGGGGCCTAAAATGCAAGAAGCGATGGAGCAATTGAAAACCCAGCATGTCTCCGGTTCCGCTGGAGGCGGAATGGTTACTGTCACAGCCAATGGCGCAGGCTTGGTGACCGAAATTAAAATTGATCCGGTTTTGGCTGAGAAAAATGATCTTGAAATGGTGACTGATTTGCTTCCCGCGGCGATCAACGACGCGCTCGCCAAAGCAAAACAGCTTCACGTCGAAGCGATGCAATCGGTGACCGGCGATTTGCCGATTCCGGGAAACATGGAAAATATGCTCAAGCAAATCATGGGTGGCGATGGCGCTGACGACTCAACCGATACCCCTGCATCGAACGAGTAATGGGCAAGACCGAGTTTTACGGTTGGCCAGACAATGAGAGACGTTGATAAACGAAGGCGACAATGGCAGAACTTTCAGATTCAGTAACCCATATGATCGAGCAGCTTTCGCGGTTGCCCGGGATTGGTCGAAAATCAGCTGAACGACTGGCCTATCACATTCTGCGAGTTCCCGAGTCAGAAGCCTTTGCACTTTCGGACTCCATTCGGACGGTCCGTGAGAATGTCCGATACTGCGACATCTGTTTCAATTTAGCTGAAAGCGAAATGTGCAATGTTTGTCGTGATCCAGTTCGGGATCAGAAAACGCTGTGTGTTGTGCAACAACCGCGGGATCTGATGGCGCTCGAACAGTCAGGCACGTTCAAGGGCTTGTACCACGTGTTGCTGGGACGAATAGCTCCACTTGAAAACGTCGGCCCTGATCAGTTGACAATTGATCAGCTGGTTGGCCGTGTGGTTGAAGGCGATTTCACGGAAGTCATCATGGCGACCAATCCAACCGTTGAGGGCGATGGCACGGCGCTGCATATCTCTAACCTGCTGGCCGATTATGATGTTCGCTTGACACGTTTGGCTCGAGGGATCACGACCGGAAGTATTCTTGAATACACAAACAAAGAGATCCTGGCTGACGCAATGTCGGGCCGCCAGCCGCTGTAGTGCTGGCGCTAAAAAAGAACTTTTTGGGCATCACGCATTTTGCTGCCCCAATGGGGCCCAGATGGCGTACGCCATTTTCTACGCTTGCTTCGATAAGCCGCTTAAATCCATAATTTCGGCTTCTTTAAAATACTGTTTCGACTGCGGCTATTTCCAGTTAAATGCCCTTCAACGTGTTCTTTGGGTTACTGAAAGCATAAATTACGAAGCGAGCTTGCGTTTTTGTCCGATTCACACGATAGAATAAAGGTAGTATTACATTGTCAATACTTCTGCAAGTAAACCAGCTTAGGAATTGTTCAGGCAAATAAAGAGTACAATTACTTAGCCGATTCAAACCAACGGTTCACCTAGACTTCACTATCCATATCGAGACAGATGAAACTTTCGTTCGGTCAAAATTTATCTCAAAAGCAATCCCAGACGATGGCTCCGCGGATGATCCAGTCGATGGAGATTTTGCAGATGGCGCAAGCTGCGTTGGAAGAGAAAATTGAACAGGAACTTATTGAGAACCCGGCGCTTGAACGAGGTGAAGATTCGAATGTCGAAGAAGAATCGGGCAACAAGTTAGACAAAGAAAAAGAAACGAAAGACGTCGAGCAAAAAGAACTGGTCGTCGAAGAGGACAAAGGCGGCGAAGACGATTTTGAACGGTTGCTAAATCTTGACAACGATATCCCCGATCACTTTGACGAGAGTACTCGTCCGTCGTCCAATCGGATTCAGGAAAGCCGTGACCGACAGCACGACATGATTGCCAATATTGTTGATCGTGGCGAAACATTGCAAAGCCATCTGATACAGCAATTGCATGAAATGGATCTTGATCCAGCGCTGCTGAAAATGTGCGAACGAATCGTTTCGTCGCTTTCCGCCAAAGACGGCGGGTACCTCAAGGTCTCGCTTGACGATCTTTTGCCCGCTGATGCTGGCCCAGAAGACAAAGAGCTTGCCGAAAATGCGTTGGCTCATATTCAGCAGTTGGACCCGGTCGGCGTTGGTGCCCGGGATTTGAGTGAATGCCTGGTGCTGCAACTTTCTGCCGATATCGAAAACCTGCAAAATGTTCGAACGTTGATTTTGCATCACCTCGAGAACCTTCAGTTCAACCGAATGCCTCAAATTCAAAAGGAGACGGGGCTTTCGATTGAGGAGATCAATGCCGCTTGGGACGAACTGCGTAAACTTGACCCGCGTCCGGCGAGTCGGTTTGCGGACGATTTCGTGCCCACCGTAACCCCTGACATGTGGCTTGAGATCACCGACGAAGGAGAATACGTCGCCAAAATGGAAGAAGGGCCGACGAGGTCGCTATTTATCAGCAAGTACTACCGGCAGCGACTGGCCACTGGTCAGGCGACCCCTGAAGAAAAAGAGTTTATCAAAAACAAAATCACTTCGGCCCAGTGGTTGATCGAATCAATCGAACAGCGTCGAAATACGTTGACCAAAGTTGCCCAGGAAATCGTCAATCATCAGAAGGACTTTTTCGATAACGGTCCTGAGTTTCTCAAACCGCTTAAGATGGAGCAAATCGCTGAGAAGGTAAAAGTCCATGTGACGACTGTCAGTCGAGCCGTTGGCGAAAAATGGATCGAGACCCATCGAGGCATTTTGCCGCTGCGAATGTTTTTCATGGGCGGTACCCAAACCGAAGGTGGCGAAGATGTTGCCTGGAACAAGATCAAGATCGAGCTCAAAAAGCTAATCGATGCCGAAGACTCTTCCAAACCCTACAGCGACGTCGAAATTATGCGTTTGCTCAAATCCAAGGGTTTCAATGTTGCTCGACGTACGGTGACAAAATACCGTGAGCTTCTCGACATTCCCAGCTCGCGGCAGCGGCGAGACTGGTCGAAAAAGAAGAAGTAGCCCTGCCTGTCTGGTTGGTTGGACGTTAGAAAGCCACCAGTCTCACCATGGCTCAAAGCATGACAAATGTAGCTGGCGGCTGTTACGTGGGTGGTTCGTGTCAATGCGGTCTGGCGCAGCAAATTGCAACTTGCGAACCGCGGCCATTCTAGGGAAAATAGAATCGTCGGAGTTCGGATGAGCTAGTTGCCCCTCGAATCTGCGGCACTGCTTTTCGGTGAGATCTTTGAATGTTGAAAGCTGGCGTCTCCAATTCGAAACAGGATAACTTGGAAGCCACCGGTGGACCGATTGTCGGTACAACTCGCTGGAAAACGTCTACATCAAAAAAAGCTTCGTCAGTCCTCGATACGACGATGCAAGTGACCACGCCCGAAAACATCTCGTTTCACTATCAGTTGGCCGGTCCGTTTCGCCGCATCTTCGCTTACTTTCTCGATATCGTAATTTCGCTGGGAGCATACGCAGCTCTTTGTACAGTCATCAGTATTATGTTTGTTTTGCTGGCGATTCTGGCTACCTACATTGGCGGAACTGAGTTGCTAGAAGCCTTGAAAGGAATCCTTTCGGGTCTAACGGCAATCGGCTGGTTCATCACCTATTGGTTCTACGGAGCCTATATGGAAACACAGTACAATGGCCAGACCTTGGGAAAGCGGATCACCAAGATGCGTGTCATCACAATACATGGTCATGCGATCGATGGGGTTCAGGCCACCCTCCGGAACTTTTTTCGGCTGTTGGATCTCATGCCGATGGTTTCAGTTGGTGCGCTGTTTTTGATCGAACCGACCGATACTGAGATGGATCAAGTTTTATACTTACCGCTGATACCAACATGCCTCTTTGGTTTGATCGTGATGACCATCAATCGAAGATATCAGCGAGTTGGTGATCTGGTTGCCAGCACAGTCGTGGTCAACGAGGAACAGAATCGACTGCCCAGCCTGACATCATTTGCCGATGCACGTGTACCGCAGTTGGCCGAGCTGATCCCAACGAGTTTCGTTGTTCCAGCGACAATGGCCAAAACGATCGCTCAATACGTTGATCAGCGAAAGTTTCTACTTCCCCAACGGGCTTCCGAAATCGCCAGCCATCTAGCCGTACCGCTATTGGACAAATTTAATATCCCGGCAGACACCGATCACGATCTATTCGTTTGCGCGCTCTACCACAAAACATTTAGCTCGGTGCAGCCTGATTCGGATCAAGCTGCACCGTTGCCTGGGCAATCAGTGCGAGCGGAAAACGAGCGTCCACATGTCGCAGAAGAGGTCAATGTACCAGATTCGGGTTCGGATCAAATTGTACAAACCGGAAAAGAATTCTAAATGGATCCCGACGAGTTTCGAATCAACACTTAGTCCAAACGCTACCACAACTTCGAAGCAAACGCTTTGCTAACGCCACATGAAAGTTTCCGAACTAATCGAAAAACGCCAGCCGCTCTGGAAAGAGCTGGAGCAGCTCAATGCGCACGTTGGGGGAAAAGCAGACCCGGCGACAGCCGCAAGGTTTTCGAGTCTTTATCGCGCAGCGTGTGCCGACTTGGCTTTGGCGGAAGCCTATCAACTACCACCCAATACAGTCGACTATCTCCATCGACTGGTTGCCAAGTCCCATAATCAGCTGTATCGAAGTCAGCGTTTTAGATGGCGAGACTGGTACGACAAGATATTCGTCGAGACTCCACAGTTGATCTTCAATGATCCGTGCATTCATATTGCGACCGTCCTGTTCTGGGGTCTTTTTTTGATGGCGGCTCTCCTGGCTTATGACAACAAGGTTTGGCCGGGATTCGCAGAAGCAGTCGTCGGCGAGCAAGGCCTCGAGACCGTCCAAAACATGTACACCTCATTCGGAGGGCGCAGCGGCGTTGGCGGTAACGTGGACGCGACCGGATTCTACGTCAGCCATAATGCCGGGATCGGCTTACAGTGTTTTGTCGCGATGTTGTTCGTGATACCGGGCCTGGTCATACTCTCGCACAACGCTGTCCAGCTGGGAACTATTTTCGGATATATGTTTCGGCCGGAACTCGGCGATGCGAGCATCAACTTTCAGAACTTCGTGACCGCTCACGGGCCTTTCGAGCTTACCGCAATCATTCTCTCCGCTGGAGCGGGACTCAAGATTGGGCTGAGCTGGTTAATGACAGGCGGTTTGAGTCGTAGTGATTCATTGCTAAAAACTGCCCGCGAGACGTTGCCCATCGCGATGTGCGCTATGATCCTGTTCATCCTTGCTGCGTTTATTGAGGGCTTTGTCTCCCCAACATCGGAGGCGTTTATGCCCTGGTGGATCAAGGGAATGGTCGGCGTTGGTTCGAGTTGCGGGTTGATGTTTTACTTCGTCGTACTCGGCTATCCCCACGACAAAATTGGGAAACTTTGATGCGATTCGACAAAACATTTATCGCGATCCGCGAACGCGGAGTTCTTGAGATCTTTGATTTAGCGTTGCATGTGATCGTGGATCATTCCAAGCCACTGTTCTGGCTCTTGGTAATTGGGGCGTTCCCGTGGATCGTGTTGGATTTTTGGTTAGTTGGCTGGATTGCAACCGAAGGTATTGTTGAGCCGTCGCTGTATTACTGGGTCATGCTGTTATTGGTCGTTTCTCAGGCCCACGTCGGCACAACGTTCATGACCCACTATCTGGGAAAAGCGATGTTCGAGGGTCGCCCCAGCATCAGCAAGACGATCAAAGAGGTCTTGTTCAAGACTTCTTTCTATTTTTACTGGTCTCACGGGATTCTGCGTTGTGTCCTGCCAGTGCTGGGATTGTGCCTGACTCTAGACGCTGGCGGAGCCGAATGGACAGCCGTAGTGGCAGCACTCTTCTTGCCCGGACTGGTCCTAATGGGCTTAGCCGTCCGCACGTTTCGGCCGTTTGTATCGGAGATATTACTGCTTGAACGGACACCAATCCGCCGCAAAGATCCTACCCGAATTCACTTTTCCAAACGCTCCGGTGCTTTGCATGGCGCGGCGTCTTCAGATCTTATGGGGCGAATGGTGGTGGCTACAGCGTTTGCCGCTCCGCTGGTGTTCTCATGCTTTGCCTTGTTCGCAGTCATCGATTCAACATTAAATATTCAAGCCAATTTGGAAAACACGTTTTATCCTATCTACTGGATTGTGGCGCTTTGGATTGTGGCAGGATTTCTGTCCGTGGTTCGGTTTCTGTCTTACATTGATGTCCGGATACGACAGGAAGGCTGGGCCGTGGAACTGAGAATGAGAGCCGAAGGGCAGAGGTTGGCATGAGAAGCGTAGTGGACAATTTTTGTTCGAGTAATATCCCCCAATGCTCGGTTGCTGCGCGCCCGCACTTACTGGACGTCGTTGCTGGCTTTGCAAAATCCTCTTTCTCTCGGTTAAACGGCTGGGTTTGTATTTCGCGACTGACGCTGCTGATTGCATTTTGCCTGACGACCTGCTGTGCTTTCTCTGCCGCCGCTCAGGACAGCATAGAAAATGCAAAACAAGCGCTCAACAAAAAGGCTTACCCGTGGTACGACGCCAGTACCGATGGGACGCGCTCCCTTGAATTAAAACAACGACCTGACCCACGTTCGGCCAATCGAAATGACATCCCACTACAAACGAAACAACTTAAATCCGGCAAGACCTATAACCCGCCCGCCGGTGGCGGAGGCGGTGGCGGCGCTTGGAATTTTGGAGGCCAACTGGCGGCCGGGCTCGGCGCAATGACTTGGGCAATCATAATTGCGTTGATGCTGTTGTTGATCGGCATTTTGATCTGGGCGATGTTGCGAATGAACTCGCAGCCTGCACTTGATGATCACGAGCTTGCCCCGACGCGCTCGATTGCAGAAAGCATTAAACAACTACCCTTCGAATTGGAAGTCCCAACAGGTGATTTCCGACAACAGGCTCATGCTGCGTACGCCGCCGGTGATTACCAGCGGGCGATGACGTATCTCTTCAGCCATGTACTGGTGACACTTGACCAAAAGGGTCTGGTTCGACTGAGGAGAGGAAAAACCAATCGAGAGTACCTTCGCGAGCTTCGTTCCCAGCAACCGATCGCCAATTACTATCAGCACGTGATGGTACCGTTTGAAGCTTCGTTCTTCGGCGACCATGAATTAAGCAAACCCGATTTCGAAACTTGCTGGCAGCGGCTTGAACAATTCCAAGCGGATGTCGAGTCCGCTTCACATACCGCCGTGACTTCGCAACACCAACCCAATGTGCGGGTGGCCAATGCTTAGTGACAGCAAACATGGATTCCAGGTCTTGAAATCACCACGCCTCTATTTTCAATCGTTTGCCATTTGGCTAGCGACGGGCTGTTTGATGATAACGGGATGCCAAATGAGCCCAAAGGATCTGAGTACCGAATACGGCAAGATCAACGGCATTGAAGGTGGCGTAAGTATCAATGGAACAAGGGTCTTCGCGGACATGTTTTCGATTCGCGGCTTCCGCATCAAGCGTCGATCCAAAATTTCTCCGCGGATCAACCGCTACCAGACGTTGGTTTGGTTTCCCGACGATCATTCGTGCCCGCGCCCCGAAGTCACCGAAGCGATCAATGCGTGGCTTGACCAAGGCTACGACCGTACGTTCATCTACGTCGGTCGCGACTACAACGCTCGAGCTGACTACCTCAATGATGTAATGAAGCAGGCACCGACTGCTCAAAAGGAAGAATTGCTGCGGCGGCTTGCCGAAACTGACCTGGAGCACGACACGGGTTGGGACGATCAGTTTTGGTGGAAAGATGAGTTGGAAACCTGCGACTGGTTCGACCGGATTGACAGATTGAATCGAAAAGCAAATCAGCTTTCCGGCCCAATGGCGGTCAACATTGATGAGTCTGCCGAGATAGAACTTTCTGACATGCTGCAGCCAACGGGTGAATCTGATTGGGAATCCAAGCCGCTGATTATTGCCGGGAAAGAGGAGTTTGCATTTAAGCTATCCCGTCCCTGGGACGAGTATTCCCAAGGTAAGATCATCGTAGTCTCCAACGGATCTTTTCTGGTCAACTACGCTTTGGTTGACAGCGAGAATAGAAAGCTGGCGGGCAATCTAATTGACAGGTGTGACCCAAACGGCGACGTAATGTTTCTCGAAAGCGGTCGCGGGGGAATTAAAGTCAGTGATTCAGATACCATTAATCACAATCGTTGGTCCTGGGTTTCAGAGGCTCCGCTACGATATATCGTCCCACATTTTCTGATGTGGGGAATTCTGTTTTGTTTTGTGTTTTTCCCAATCTTTGGTCGACCGAAAGTTATCAAACCCAAAAGCACTTCAACGTTCAGAAACCATATCAATGCGCTTGGCAAGATGATGGGGCAGACGGACTTACCCAATCGAGCAATCAACCAAATTCGCAAGTACCAAAAATTGACAGGCGATTCGAAACGAAAGAAAGACAAATAACCGATGAATGATATGGGAAGTAAATCTGCGACTGAGATGCTCGAGTTTCCCTGCCCAGAGTGTTCGACTCGCCTCAAAGTCGGCGCTTCGTTGGCAGGTCATCCGGTCAAGTGCCCGAGTTGCGGTTTTGTCGGCCGGGCACCTGCTGGCGAGAACCAACAGACTCCCGCCGCGGCCAGTGCAGTCGCCGCAAACCCTCCGGCCAATCTGTCCGATATGTCGCCGCCACCTGTGACACCACCTCAATCCAATGAGCAGATCGCAGCTGAAGTCGCACCGGAGGTAATAAATAATCCAGTACAGTCGCTTGAATCGTCCGGCCCCAAGATCGGTGCTGACACGCCCGCTCGTCAGCTATATCGAAAAATCACCGCCGAAGTGGCCAAGGTTTTTGTGGGACAAGACGAATTGGTCCAAGGCACATTGGTAGCGCTGTTTTCGGGCGGCCATGTGATGATCGAGAGCGTACCTGGGCTCGGGAAAACGCTTTTTGTGAGAACACTTGGCAAAATCCTGGGTTGCGATTTTGGTCGTATCCAGTTTACCGCTGACTTGATGCCTTCGGACATCACCGGCTCACCGATCTTTAACATGAAGTCACAGGAGTTTGAGTTTCGTCCAGGACCGATATTTACCCAACTATTGCTGGCCGACGAGATTAATCGTTCGCCCGCCAAAACTCACGCGGCTCTTTTGGAGATCATGCAGGAAAAGCGTGTCACTGTTGATGGCACATCTCACGAGCTTAATCTGCCGTTTTTGGTTGTAGCAACTCAAAACCCGATTGAGTCCGAAGGAACCTACAATTTGCCGGAAGCTCAATTGGACCGATTCATGTTCAAGCTCCTGGCTGATTACCCGAGCGAAGAGCAAGAAGCCCAGATTCTGACAATGCACGGCGGACAGGATGATTTGAACCAACGTCTCCAACAAGACGTTTTGACGATAACTTCGCCCGAAGAAATCAATCAAATCACGCGGGACAATGCCTCAGTTCGAATCGACCCATTGCTGGTTAACTACATCAACAAGATCGTCCGCCTAACCCGGCAGTGGCCACAGTTTTACATGGGTGCTTCGCCCAGAGCCGGCATTTCCTTGATGCAGGGAGCCCGGACCTTGGCAGCATTTTATGGACGTGACTATGCGGTGCCTGACGATGTGGTGCAAATCGCTTTGCCGACCTTGCGCCACCGGGTTCAGCTTACTGCCGAAGCCGAAGTCGAAGGTCAAGACGTCGATCAGTTGTTAAGCGAACTGATCCGAACGATCGAAGTCCCGAGGCTTCGCTGATTTATTGATCGGCCCTTGAGCCGTTTAGATAACGGCTCCAAGTTATTTAATCCAGATTTCAACATTTTACCAATGCCACTGTGTTTCAACTTTTCCTCACAACATTCGAATTCCTGATCCACCGGCCGCTCCTGCTGATGCTGCTGATGGCGTTGCCGCTGATGATTCTCGCGGTACGTTCGGGTTTGTTTCCGAGCAAGCTACTTTTGTATCTAGCTGCGTTGCCGGCGTTTTGTTCGCTGTTGATGATCTACGATCCAACAGGTGGAGCCGAGATTGCCGGACTGCAATTTAAATACTGGATCCTGTCAGGTGTTTTGTTGATCGACGGCTTGATCATTGCCGTCGCGATGCTGGATATGCTTTTGGTAATCAAGGCCAGCGATTTTTCTTGCACTCGGAAATTACTACGAGTCGCTTCTCAGGGAAAAAAACACAACGTCGAAATCGAACTGACCAATCGCTCCAAGCGTCAGTGCATAATCGAAGTTAAAGACGATCTTCCCCAATCTTACATTGCCGAACCGGAAAAATTTAAAACAAGTATCGAGGGTCTCAGCAAGACCGGGTTCACGTACGATTTTATTTGCAACCAGCGAGGTCAATCGCAGCTGGAATGTGTTCATTTGCTGGTCCACAGTCCACTGAAGCTTTGGCGTGCTTTTTATAAAGTCCCTTATGAATCTACGATCAACGTTTATCCGGACATGAAGCAAATTGCCGAATACGATTTGTTGGCCAGAACCAATCGCCTCAGCCTTTTGGGCATGCGCAGATCGCGGAAGATCGGCCAGGACAACGAGTTTGAGCGCCTGCGAGATTATTCCCAGGACGACAATTACAAGCATATGGATTGGCACGCCACCGCCAGGCGTCGAAAGCTGACGGTTCGTGATTTCCAGGCCAACCAGAGCCAGCGGATCATTTTCATGGTCGACTGTGGTCGCATGATGACAGGAACGTCAAGCGATATTTCTTTGCTTGACCATTCGCTCAACGCGATGTTGATGCTCAGCTACGTGGCGCTACGACAAGGCGATTCAGTTGGCATGATCAGCTTCAGCGACCGCGTCCACAATTACACTCCGGCCAAAGGTGGTGTCAAACACATCAACCGACTGCTTCATGCAACTTACAATCAGCACGCGAATTATGTTGAGTCTCGATATGACGACGCTTTTTTGTATCTAAAAACGCATTGTCTCAAACGGTCTCTGGTTGTGTTGGTTACCAACGTGATCGACGAGATCAACTCGCACCAAATTCAGCAATATCTCAGCTCGCTAACTGGGCGGCACTTGCCACTGGCTGTGTTGCTGCGAGATAGCGAGCTGTTTGATGCGGTCGATGATTTTGAAGCGCATCCTAGCCCAAGCAACAAAACAATCTATGAAGCCGCCGCCGCAACCGAAGTGTTAACCTGGCGGCACCAGGTCATTCGCGACTTAAAGCATCAAGGTGTGTTGGCAATGGATCTGTTCCCTGAGCAGTTGACTTCAGAGCTGGTCAATCGGTATCTCGAAATCAAAGCGCGTCATTTGCTCTGAGTTTGGTACAGCGAAGCTGGCCCACTTTACATACGAACACGTCAGCGCTGTAACCCCGCAGCTCAACAGGAAACTTCACGCTACTTGGTAACCCGAAGCGTCAGCGAGGAAGT
>CAYSQZ010000122.1:0-13899 GCA_964433035.1 uncultured Pirellulaceae bacterium
CTCTGTACTCTGTACTCTGTACTTGTACTCAACTCAGACCCATTCGTTAGGTACACAGTACTTATCAGCACTCATTCATGCGGCACAGTTTGATAATGCTTCTTCAAAAGGTCTTCCCCAAAATCATTTTTAAAATCGCGCCATACTGCATGCACATGATTCGCGTTATTTTGAACGTTGTCGTATTCAAAAATGAAAGTTGGTCCCTGGACGCGATAGTAGTGTGGCTTGCCGGGTTGAATCTCCCCCGCCCAAGCGAAATAGACTTCGCCAAAACCCGCTTCTTCGATCTTCTTCCAATCAGCATCCGCCAATTCGGCTCGGAATTTTCCCAGATAAGTCGAGATCAAATTCCGCAATAGTTTCTGCTGCGCCTCGGTCATCTGTTTGGCGGCGATTCCTTTGGGCGTAACTGGTCGAGCCACTTCACGATCTGGCCCGTTGATCACATTTCTGGGAACTTTGCCATTGAGGATTGCGATCTTCTTTTGTTCAACACTCAATTGCTTGACCAATGAGCGCCCTGCTTGCTCATCTTCGCCCAGCGCGCGCAGTCCAGCCAGCAAGTTTCCGGCAGGAACCGTCCCGGGATTGGAACCAAAAAACGCAGGTGTCGTGACGACCGTTTTGCCTTTGACAACGGTAAAACTGATTGACAGATGGTGTCCCTCAATTCGCCAGCCCCAAGTCTTGTCGGCCGATGGAGTCCCAAACAGGAAAAAGTGATACTTTGATGGATCTCGCTTCGCGGCTCCGTTTTCCATCTCATGGAGGACTTGCTCCAACGCCATGATTTTCATCGTCATCGCAAAACCCCGATGGCTGAACGCTGATTGAATCAGTGTCATCCCCAAATGGCGCTGATGGGGTTTAAGCTGTTTGAGGCTCAGGCCCTTTCGCTCCATCGGAATGAACTGCCAGTCTTTACGGAGTTCGTCCTTAAACTCAAAACTAAGCTGCTTCTTTTGGGCGTCGTCGAGAGAGCCTATGAAGTCATTGGCTGCGTTGAGCATGTCCTCGGCCGGATCGTGTGCGCTGGCGGCGCCGGTAGCGACGAGTAGAAAAAGCAAAGCTAAAAACGGCAACGGCTTGATGATTTTCATGATGACTCAGTTTGGATTACGTTGCTAAATTGGGGCGTTCAAATATTGTTACCGGTTCCGCCAGATCAATCGGTCTTCGATCCCAAGCTCTGCTTGAACGCTTGCGATGTCGGATTTAAAGCGTTTGGCATCGACTGGATATCCTTTGGTTGGCTTGAGGCCGGGAATCTGTAGCTGCCAAAACTCATTCCAAATTCGCATGATAACTTCGCGAAGGTACTTTGAAACCAATGAAGCCAATGCGGTCGGCAAAAACGATTCCCCTTTGGCCTGAAATCGGATTACAACATCGCGTTCGCGTTCGCGGAAACTGTAGTCACTTACCTCCACTGATTCGTTTCCAATCATGATAAACTCATCCGTCAGGAACTGCTGGATCAGCCCCGCGTACTTGCTCCGACCGCCATGCTTGTCACAGCCAATTTCCAGATCATCATCGGTTTGCTTCTTTAGTCGCTCAACAATCTTAAGCGTCTCTGCCGAGAGCAATGACGCTTTGTTGCCCAACGCTTCGACCTGAGAATTAAATTGCGGCGGGAAAATCGGGGCGCACTGGATTTCCAGTAACTCCACCGACGCTTTGGCGGCTTCGTCCGCAAACGCCTGGCCCAAACGCTTGATCTTCTCAACGTCGCTAGTGAGAGGTAGTTTCAGTTCACGTCCGGCCAACCAAGTTTGATCTGGGATCCGATCAATGAAATCGGTGGGGCAAACCATTTCCATTAGTTGAAGCCAGTTGGCAGGAACCCGACCAGTCAAGCTAAAGATCAAGCTTAAGACTGAAGTCTCGAGCTTGCCAATCGACCCTGATTTATAAACACGTTTGGAATCAGCAATAAAGATGCCCTCGCCTTTGGGCGTTTGGCAAACCGATTGTGGAAGGGCTTGATAGAGATCGACCGATACATCGCTGACTTTCCAAAGCGTACCGGTGACAGTCAGTGGACCCAGGTTGGGACCATAACCGGCTTCATCAGTTCCAATTAGATACGGCACTTGGTCCTCGTAGTTATCCAGTTTGTGTAATTCGAACAATCGACATTAGATTTTCTCATTGTGCGATCGCGAGGTTCGAAAACGATCCATCATTGTTGACTCTGGTGGCAGAAAAGAAATAGTACCTGTTAAACTTATTGAAACGAAATGTTGTCGCGCGGACGATTGTACCGCGTACTCTGACTGTTAAGATGCCCGTTCGACGATTGTTAATTTGCTTTTTAACCGAATTCGAGAATTTGAGGCTCGGTGAGATCCAGAAACGGTGGCCAATACGATGAATGATAAAACCAACCAACCAGACTTCGATTGGAAGCAACAACCAGAAGCCGATTCAATGTATCGCCAACTCGTGGATGATTTCTGCGAAGCATGCGATTTTGCTGACTCGCTTCGAGATCGGATGCTGACAGAAACGGGAACTCGATTGATAGATTGGGTTGACCATATCGCAGTCAGTCAAAGCACTCAGCTCAACGGGGATTCTTTTGAATCTCAGCTTATCGAGTTCGGATACACGTTTGACGCCGAGAACGAACATGGTCGGTGGTACACCCATAGCGGTGGTTTGTTCGTTCCAATCTGCGTTGCAGCCTCGGAGTCGCGTCGTTTAGTGGTTCGAGTCGAGCGTGTTGACGATTTTCTTGCGGCTCATCGAATTTATGGCGTTGAAATTGAAGGGGCTTGTGGGAGCCAAATGCGGCGGGCAAAAATTCTCTCCGAAAATGGGTGCGAGTTTTGGGTTTGCGAGCGACACGGCTATCAAAGTTGGTCGTTACCTTATCACACAGCCGAGGTGTTGGCGGTAGCGTCGCAGCATTTTGAATCGTTCAAGCTCCGCAAGCGGGATTTCGAATCCGACGCCGACGGGTTTGCCCAGGCGCGTCAACTTGTTTCAGCCGCGATTAAAGATCTGGGTGTCGATTGGACCTGTGACCTGTTTTTTGCTTCGGAACGTGAGTTCTGGCAACGACGCAATTTGGCAGCGCGAGTTCAAAAAGGACGACAGGATCGGTTGGGGTTAGGCTGGGCCAATCATGATCATCACACTTATCGAAGTAGCCGAACCGGTTTTAAACCGCTGATCGAAGTGTTCGAGCTGTTGGGCTTTCACTGCCGCGAAAGATTCTACGCGGGCAAAGAAGCCGGTTGGGGCGCTCAAGTCCTGGAGCAAGCCGGAACCGGGATCATCATTTTCGCCGATGTTGATTTGACGCCCCAAGAGCTGGCGGGCGATTTTGCGCACGATCCGCTTGCTGAAAATCCAGAGCTGGGCACCGTTGGGCTGTGGTGTCAGCTTCATGGAGAAGCTTTTCTTCAAGCCGGAATGCACCATTTGGAATGCACGTTTGATTTTGATGCGGCTCGAGAGCAGTTAAAATCGGTTGGCATTGCGAGCATGCAGCCGTTTACTGATTTCGGATACCTTCGTCAGGCGTTCACCACCGGCGAAGTTTGGAAGGCTATTCCGCAGCGCACCCAGAACGCCGTAACCAAAGGCTTCATTACAGCGGAGCAAGCCGAGAAGTTCCTGACCGAGGGTTCGATTGGTTCTCACATGGAGATTTTGGAACGCAACGACGGATTCAAAGGCTTCAACCAAACCGGTGTCAGCGACATCATTCGAAAAACAGATCCGCGCACGATCGACGCGGCTTCGAGTAGCTAACTCAGAGTGAGCGTTTTTGCCAAAAAATTACAGCGCCTTACGCTCAAGCGCTGAATTATTGGGCCGAGCCAGATTGCTGATGATCCCGAGCATCTCGCAAATCCGCAGCGACACATAAGTCAAATCGATTTCCCACCACTTGTGCCCATGACGTGCCGAGCGAGGATCGGCGTGGTGATTGTTGTGCCAGCCCTCGCCGTTGGTCAGCAGCGCGAACAACCAATTGTTGCGACTGTCTTCTCTAGTTTCGTAGTTTCGGTAGCCCCACATGTGAGCCGCTGAATTGATGGCCCACGTGACATGCCAAGTGTAAACGGTCCGCATGATGACGGTCCAGAAAAAGAACGTTGCGGCAAAATGTAATCTCGCGCCTGACTCAGCCATGAAGAACGACAGGCCAAGCCCGACCAATAGAAACGCAACAGCATGCACAGCGTAGACAACCACCCAGTTAAGACCGCGCTGCAACCACATGTAATATTTGTCGCGCATCAGATCGCGAACATACTTGTCGTACGCGGACGCCTTACTCAAATCCTGATTGTCAATAAACAGCCAGCCCATGTGCGACCAGAATCCACTCACGTGTGGGGTGTGCGGGTCGGGTTGATGATCTGAATGTTGGTGATGCACGCGATGGACTAAAACCCAGCGGGCCGGAGAGTCTTGAAAGCTGCAAACTCCCAACGTGGCTAAGGTGTACTCAAACCACTTGGGACAATCGAAACCTCGATGCGTTAACAGGCGATGATAACCTGCCCCGATTCCCATCGAAGTGAAAATGTAGTTGCCAATGGGAAGGAACAGCAAACCCCACCACGAGAAGAACGGATAGATCGCCAAGGGGATCAGCAAGTGAAACAACACCACGGGGATCAAATAAGACCAGAGGATCTTACTGTTCTTTTTGACTCCTTCAGGGCGAGGTAACCGCTGGTCCACTCGTTCAGATTCAACGTGGATGTCCTTGGCGATTTCATCTTGATCGGAACGGTTAAGATCGGTTGTCGTCGGTTCAATCTCAGTAGCCATTGAAAATCAGTCATTCAGAAGATTAGGCGCTATCGGCAGTGCGTATTTAAGTTAAGCCGCAGTTGCCACAGTTTAATAACGCACCGGATCTCGCGAAAGCTCATTTGCCAATCAATTGTGGGCGCAGGCAGCGGATGTTGAACAACTTCAGGCCGTTTCGAACTGGTTTTGCCAAAAAGATAACACATCAGTCCAGCCACGTTAAAGCGATCAATCGGTGAGCATCCCCTGCAATGTCAGCACCAGGTTTCGAGAGCCACCGCGGTCACGGTGTTCGCAAAGATAGATTCCCTGCCAAGTGCCCAGTGCTAAACTGCCATTACGGACGGGAACCAAAACGCTGGCCCCAAACAGAGACGATTTGACGTGGGCTGGCATATCGTCAGGACCTTCGCAAGTGTGGATAAAGGGCGAACTTTCGGGACAAAGCTGATTGGCCGCAGTTTCCATATCGACACGAACATCGGGATCGGCGTTTTCGTTGATCGTCAGACTTGCTGAGGTGTGTTGAATGAACACGTGAAGTTGGCCGACTTTGATTCCTTTGAGTCCTTCGACTGCGTCGACAATCTCCTGAGTGATCAAATGGAATCCGCGGGGGCGCGGGCGAAGTTTAACGGTCGATTGGGTCCAATGAGACAAAACGTACACCTCAACTCAGAAAAATCTCTTCATTAGTAAACTGAATAACGGTCAGTTTCAGTCAGGGTAATTCTCTTTGAAAACGCTCGCGATTTACAAGTACGATTGGATTGGGGCGTGCCTGAGGATTAGGAAATTGACTCGAAATTTTACGGAATATCGTCTATCTGTCGCTTAGGGTGCCGCTATTCGCATTTACGGTGGTCGGAAGCAACCATAGAAAAGCTCTCAAAGATGATCGTTGAGCTACAACGACACTTCCGAAAGTGTACTCGGCTTCGCCCACCCAATGATGAATCGGTGGGTTCGAAGTCTCTCTTTTCTTTTTGGCAAAGTTGGCTTAACGATTTCAAGAAATGCGAAGCGAATTTTCTTGACTTTGGAGTAAGTTGGTCAATAATGATCTCGTCTTAAACAACAAGACGGAACGACACGCGGTCAAAAAAAATCGGCCGCGTTTTTATTTAGACTTAGTTTCTTGAGCCAATCTGCGAACGGAAAACGGAATCCAACTTTCGCAACTCTAAAGGCTTCCAATAGGCTCAATCCTTTAACATTTGACAAACTAGAGGTACATACCGATGTCCAACAACGGTAAAAAAATTACAAACGTTTTCGAAGCGATCCTGGAATACGGGCATGATGAAGACTTCGTTCCATACGAAGGCGACCAGTTTTCTGCAACTGATGCTCCGGCCGGTTCCGACGAAAAGATCGAAGCCCTACGACAGCGCGTTCTCTCTGGCCAACCACTTTGGCACGGAGAAGACCGAGAAGACTACAGCGGTCTGACTGGTGCAGTTCGACCACGTGAGTGATCTCACCACGATATTTTGAGAAAGCTGATAACCGCCTGCTAACTTTGTTAGCAGGCGGTTTTTTTGTGAGAAATCGAAGTTGATCGTGGTTGCGTGGGATCTCATCTCGACGGTCGTTGCATATGAAGATGCAACGGATGTTGCACGAACCTGAAATTTAAAAGGAAAGGTCGTTTTGAATGAATCTTGCTGGATCGAATTCTAACGAGCCTTAATCCTCAGAAGAAACGAGGGCGGGTGCTTCGTTGTGGTCGATCCGGCGGCATGCAGCAGCGTGTCGGTCTTGCCCGTGCACTTGCTGCTAACCAACCCCAAAGCCGTCTCAATTTTCACAGGCTATGCGGCCGCGACTGGGTCCAACGCTTCCCAGCGGTCCATTTGGCTTTTGTCTTCAAACAGGTCCCGCAGTTCAGAGCTTTGAATCAACGACCGGAAGATACTAAACAGCGGCTCAGGAGCTACGATTGCGACGGTTCCTGTTTTCCATTTGCGTCGAATCTTGCTCAGCGAAGACGAGATCCGATTACGAACTTCTTCGATCGTTTCGCCGCCGGGAGGACAAATTGACTCGGGATTTTCATTCCATTGTTTAAACAGTTTCGGCTGAGTCTCCTTCAGTTCCTCAAGACTCTTTCCGTGCCACAAACCGTGGTCAAGATTTGCCCAGGGCTCTTGAACTCGGACTTTGATTGAGCTTTTGCTGGAAAGCTGCTTTGCCGTCTGCTGCGCCGCCAAACATTTTGCTGAGTAGATCATGTCGATATCAAGCGCATTGAGCTCAAGGGCGGTTTCGGTGGCTTCCCTGATACCAGTCGCACTCAACGGCATGTCAAGGCAGCCTGAGATACGCCCCTGGTCGTCGAGTTCCGTTGACCCAGTTCGGACCAAGATGATTCTCAAACTTTGTTGGGTTGTCGATATGTTCATTGGTGCACTCACGGGAATTTCCGAATTGTTAACCTGTGACATGGACTTGGGACATAAGCTCAGCAATTGCATCGGAATAACTGTCTTTTTTGAAGACTGCACTTCCAGCAACGAGCAGCTGAACTCCGTGGTCGGTCGCTTTGGCGATGGTATCAACGTTGATCCCACCGTCGATCTCCAGCAGAATATCCTCGCCACCGGGCAAGGAACGTATCTGTTTGTACTTTTCCAACACCGGCTCGATGAACTTCTGCCCACCAAAACCCGCGTGCACACTCATCACCAACGCGAGGTCAGCAAAGGGCAGGGCGGACGCAATCTTTTCGACTGGCGTATCAGGATTGATGGCAATTCCGGCTCCAGCGCCCAGTTCAGTGATTTGCTTTAGCAACGCGGGAGCATCTTCAGTGGCTTCGGCGTGCACTGTGATGATGTCGGCGCCGGCTTCGTAGAATTGCTCGACGTATTTCTCGGGGTTAACCATCATCAGATGAACGTCAAGCGGCAACTCCGTCAACTTTCTCAGGGCTGACACAATCGTCATGCCATAAGTAAAGTTGGGAACGAATACGCCATCCATCACGTCGAGGTGCAAAGCGGCAACACCGGCTTCTTCAAGCAACTCGATCTCTCGTTCCAAGTTTCCGAAATCGCACAAAAGCAAAGACGGCAATACAGCCGGCCCGACCTTCTTAAGGATCTCAACAGAATCTCGGCGTAACGACATTGGTTCTATCTAAATTGGGTAGTTCTAAACTTTATCGAATGCGATTTGGTTCAGGAGGACCCTGGTTCCATCTCATCCAGCGGGCCGTCTCAAAAGCCTTGATTGAGACTCGACGACCATGCATCTGATGATCGGAATTTCGAGCCCTCAAACCGGAGTGCAAATTCTAGTCGCGGCCAATCGGTCCGCCATAGCCAAAACTAACTTATGGATGGAAATCCTTGTTTTGGAAGGGTTTAAGGCAGAAAAAAAGCTGAAAATCCAAGTCCGGCTGGGTGCGGATAACCGTCAATCTCCCTCGTGCAGGCGTCTTGACTTTCTGCTGTCATTGCTACTCAGAGTTGCCCAGATTGGGCGATTCGGCTTTACCGTAAAATTGCTTCAAATCGATTCCTTTTTCCCGTTGCTCATCTTCAAGCAGCTTCATCCGCATCTCCATGCGTTCCATCTGCTTGATCAGCTTGGGTAGCGCTTCATCGATCGGATCCTTACGTTTTGGTTTAGGAACTGCGGGGTAGTTAAGCTGCCGCTGCAGCGCTGAGAAGAGATACCGAGGCTCTTTGGAGCGATTGGCCAGCGCGATTCGGCCTTCTTTCTCTCCAAACAAAACTGCCTCGGGCAATTCGACTTCAGCGCCCTCGGAATCCTCGAGCTTTTTTTGCCTGGCTAAATAGTGTTCGCTGTGAACGTAAATTAAGTCAGCAAGACTAACCATTCCCAACTTACGTCTGGCGTTAAGAATCCATTCCCGCCATGGTTGGTCGTAAGTCGAGTCTGCCGAAATTGCCTGCAAGCCATAGTCGTAGTCGAGGTTATTCTCGCAAACCGTTTCGAACTGGAAGAAGAACATTGACGCCGGATCTGAATTGTCGGCCCGGAATTTGGCTTCGTACTCCAGGATCATCAGGGCCCGTCGCATATCAAAGCGTCCCGCATCATCTTCAGCATTGTCGATCAGGAAAGTTTGAAAAGGTTCGAAGTAATGGTCAAGCTTCTTCATCGCCGTTCCCATCGTTCCCACGTGCGTCAGCTCAGCAAGCAGAAAGTCCATCGCCATGGGAAGCTTGGTCGTGCTGAGCACTTCGTCTCGCAGGTGTTTCAATACGACCTGGACCGGATCGGATTGGTCAAGCCGATTGTTGAGCCCGTTGAAGACGTAGGCTTGTTCGATGTACTCTTCGCGGTCTAGTCTGGGCATTGGACTGCTTTACTACTCTTGTGATTTGAGCGCTGATTGTTGGAGATTTTTAATTTTATCGGCTGGCGAAATTTTGTTTTCGACAGAGGGCTTACCAGGAGGCTTTGAAGTAGGTTCTTTGTCATTTTTCAAATGATCGTCAAAGAATTCAATCGCTTTCTCCATCCAGCCAATGTCGCTAAAGGTCGAAAAGTGCCCATTTCCTTCGGCCTTATAGTGCTGAGTCGAGATTCCCGTTTTTTCCAGTGTTTGGTGCAGTTTAAGCGAGCTTGATGCCGGCACAATTAGATCTGCTGTTCCGTGGAATAAAAAGAATGCCGGGTCGTCGGCGGACACATAAGTCGTCGGGGATGCGGTGCGGTAGGCATCGGGTTTTTGAATTGGGCTTCCGCCAAGCCAATATGACAACACTTGTGAGTCGTCGTCGATCCAGCTGAACTCACACGGGGCGCCGCCAGCAGCGACGGCTTGAATTCGCGTTTCAAATTTTTCCATCTCCGGCGACACTTCGCCTTCCAAGCCGTCATCCGCGTCAGAGGTGCCCAACAGAGATACCAAGTGGCCGCCAGCCGAATAGCCAAACGCTCCGATGTGCTTGGAATCAATTTTCATTTCGTTGGCTCGAGACTTCATCCATCGAATCGCATGTTTGCAGTCGTGGATCTGAGCGGGAAAGCGATGTTTGGGCGCGTGGCGATAATTGATCGCTACCACAACGTATCCGGCTTGAGCCATCTTCCAAGCGTGTCGAATCAGCGCGAACTTGGATCCCTGTCGCCAGGCTCCGCCATGTACCGCCAGAATTGCAGGAAACGGGCCTTCACCCTCAGGCGTATAGATGTCGCACTTAAGCTCCTCGCCGTCGATGGTTTGATACACTACGCCGCCCTGCTTCTTGAATCTCAGCTTTCGTTTTTCAGCACGCTTCTTCTCGACAGACTGATCGTCCTCGGGATCAGTGTCATGAGTCGGTGGCTGGTCGGCGGGGCTTTCATCGGCGGTGCTCTGATCGGCAGGACTCTCATCGACGGGCACCGGAGAAGCCTTTTGATTCGGCGATTGGTCCGACAAGTTTTGCCTCGGAGAGGGCGCGTTTTCGGGTACTTGGGCGGATAGAAAATTCGGTATCGCGAGCAATCCCAGGAAGACGAGCAATCCCAGCAGTGGTGCTTTGAGTTGGCGAACGCGATTACCAGTCATTTCAATTCCTGATTCAGTTGGTTCAATCCGGTTACAGTGGCAGCTTGGTTACGGTCAAATTTAGTGATTCGTGCGAGTAAACCGAAAGTCCAAAACGCTGATTGTGCTCCGTAGACTCCGATTATACGCGTTTGTACAACGGCCAGATCCGTGAACTCGCCTGTTTTTTGGTTTAAACCTTCTTCGATTTTTGTGCTGTGCGTAGAATGTTTATTTGAATCGACGGAGTTTTTTTACTTTGTTGGATCTCATTGACCACCGCTCTTTTTTTGTGATTCCAAATGAAAAAGTCTTTTTCAACCATACCTGAAGCAGTCGAAGCAATCGGGCGCGGCGAAGTCGTGATTGTTCTCGACGACGAGGCCCGTGAGAACGAAGGCGATTTTATCTGCGCTGCGGAAAAGGCAACTCCCGAATCGATCAATTTGATCATGAGTGGCAGAGGTGACTTTTGTGTGCCAATTTTGGTTGAGACGGCGCAGCGACTCAAGCTCGTACCCCTGGTTGAGAATACGATCAACAACTCGACCAACCAGACTGCGTTCATGACGCCACTGGATCACATTTCGGCCAAAACCGGTATTACTGCACAGGAGCGGGCGACTTGCGTCAATGCAATCGCCGATCCCAATTCCAAGGCTGATGACTTCCAGCGACCGGGACATGTTCACATGTTGTTGGCCAAAACAGGCGGCGTGCTCAGGCGAGCCGGACACACCGAAGCCTCAGTCGATCTGGCGCGGATGGCGGGACTTGCTCCCGTTGGAGTCCTGTGTGAAATTCTGGACGAGAGTGGGAATCGGGCGACTCGCGATCGGTTGATGGAGATTGCCCAGGAGCATGGGCTGTGCATTATCACGATCGAAGACATGATCGCGCACCGCCGGGTGAGCGAGAAACTTGTTTCACAAGAAGCCGTCGCCAAACTGCCAACCAAGTACGGTGAGTTTCGCGTGATCGCTTACAAGGTCCAGCACGAGTCTCAAGAGCCGGTTGCAATCGTGATGGGCGATCCGTCAAAATCAAAAATTCCACCGCTGGTGCGGATGCATAGTAGTTGCTTCACGGGCGACTTGATCAACTCGCTGCGCTGTGATTGCGGTGACCAGTTGGATTTGGCGATGAGCATGATCGCCAGGGAAGGACATGGCGTGCTCGTGTACCTGCCGCAGGAAGGACGTGGGATCGGTTTGACTGAAAAGATCAAGGCTTACGCTTTGCAGGATCAGGGGCTTGATACCGTAGAGGCCAACACAGCGCTGGGCCACAAAGCCGACATGCGTGACTATGGTGTGGGAATTCAAATTCTCAAAGACCTCGGGCTTAATCAAGTTCGCTTGCTGACCAATAACCCCAAGAAAACTGAAGCCTTCAATCTTCGAGGTTTTGATTTGGAAGTCGTCGATCAAGTTCCAATTTTGCCACCAATCAACGAACACAACGCTCAGTACCTCGCGACCAAGCGTGACAAGATGGGGCACGAGCTTCCCTGATTAATTGGTTCTATTGAGTTGATTTGTGTACGATTCTAGTCCGCAAAGCATTGCATTTCTCACTATCCTTTGGATTTGACCTCAGGCGTTTGCATCTGCCACAGTTGGGTTTAGACTACAGTTTTTCGCGACGCATCGAGGAACAAATGAGCTACTCAACCAAGCCAATGTTTTTGGGACTGATTTTTGCTTTTCTGTTGGGGTCTTTTGCTTGCGCCCAAGACATTGATCCTCGCGGGATTTACTTCAATCGTTTTGTAGGGCAGTTCAATGGCACCGAATGGTTCCAGGTCACGCCCGTCGCTGGATCCACAACGCAATTTAATATCCGCGACATTTTCGGCGGCGGATTCTTGGGAACCATTACCTCCGATGGCACCGTTCTAATTCCTGGTGCATCGATGGACGGTTCTTTTGGAGACGCCGATAACTTTGTTATTTTTCCATTCAACGGTGCATTCACGTTCACAAGTAATCGCGTGCCAACAACCACTGTAGATTTTCCGCTGACTCTCGATAGCCCCCGCGCTGCTAACCCTTTGCTGAACGGCGATTGGTCCAATACATTGAGGCAAATCAATCCGGAGACTGGCCAAGTGAACGGTTCCGGAACAGAAACTATCACCATCTCGACCAACGGAAACACAATCCGCATCACAGACCCTGGTGGATTGTTCTTCCAAGGGGTTTTTGAGGATGGCTTGACTGCCGGATTCCGGTCACTCAGCAACCCGAATTTCCAGCCCCCAACAGGGATCTTTGCTTCGTTCCCAGGTTCATCAACGAATATCGGGCAGGACCTGCTGGGCGAGTTGAACATACTCAACATCAACCAGTTTCGCGCTTCGTTCCTGCTTCAGTCCCGCACTGCCTTGGGCAATCAGACTCAGGTACTTTTTGAGTTCGAAGCCAGTCGCATCAATCCTTTAGTGTCTGGAGATGTTAACGGCGACGGCGTGGTTGATGGGACAGATGAGTTCATTGTTGATTTGCAACAAGGCCTTACCTTTGAGGACGACGGCTACAACCTTGCTGCGGATGTCAACGCCGATGGCGTGATTGACTTTCAAGACCTGTCGTTATTCTGCGTTCAGGGGGACGTCAACTCGGATGGACAAATCGACTTTTTTGATATCGCGCCCTTTATATTGTTTCTTACAAATGGCGTTTACTTTTGCGAAGCAGACATCAACATTGACGGTGCTGTAAATTTTTTCGACATCGCGCCGTTTATAGAACTTCTCAGCGGCGGGAACTAACGGACCGCCACATCGAGGGCTGTTTGTCTTGCGCTTATCGCTGCGGTTGTCCCTGTTTGCATTACTCCTGATTCAAACACGGACGTTATGCGGCTTCCGGAGAAAATTGATGCGTGAGATGATCGGCTGTGCAGGCGCGCTGGCTTTGATAGCCTTTGTCCTTGGGCTTCCATTTACCCTTTTCATTACGGTCGACCACTGGTCACAGCGATTGTTTCTCGCAAGCACGTACGCCGCGATTACGTTCGTTGCGACAATCCTGCTGTGCTTGCAAGATTATTCGTCACATCGCAAAAACAGAGCGATGGTTCGACGCACTCTGCTGGATCGATCTGACACATCGGGCGACGGGTTTGTTGCCCTCATTTCCAATCCAAATGCGAACCTCTTGCTCCAAACCAGGAATGCGATCGCAGATTTTTTCAATGTGCCGGCTGAGAAATTACTGCCCAATGACGATTTGCGCACCGTTCTTCGTGCTGATAAACTCGAACCATCATTTCAATTACACGTTGTCAATTCCGTTATCGCTAAAAACACCGATGAACCTCAACCATTTATGTTTGGGCTGGAGGGGCTCTCAACGATAGCTGATCTGTCTACAGCGATTGAGAATGTACTGGATGGGTTTAGTGACAGTTGATCTCCGCGAACTTGGTTTGTTGATTGGTTGCGCGTGCTGAAAAGAGTCTTTTTTGCAACTTAGTGATGTACTAGGCTTTGTCCCAAAACTGTCACAGTCGCCTTTTGCTCAGCGAAAGTAGCGCGGAACGCATCCTTAAGAGTGGAAACGCGCGGGGCGATGCCCACGCGGTTAAACGAACCGCGTCCCTGC
>CAYSQZ010000123.1:0-13870 GCA_964433035.1 uncultured Pirellulaceae bacterium
CTTTCTTAGTCGAGCCTTTCTTAGTCGAGCCTTTCTTAGTCGAGCTTAACGGAGCTCGTGACATCCAGTATTGCGCTTTGCACGATCGGTAGTCCGACTTTCTTTTTTGAACTGCTTAACTGCTTTTCCAAGCTACACGTGAAATAACATGCCTACCAAAAATCTTTGCGCTCAAGCTGCGCGCCTAAGGCCGTCGTCCAAAACCAAATCGGTTCGTCAACTGATCGACCATTCTATCAGCGCAACTGGAGCTTCGATCGCTTCCAACCTGCGAAGTCAACTCGCTTTCTATCGATTGGCGAACTGCCTACGCGCGAATTCCAATTTGCTCTCGCCTAGCCGACTTGACTATCCCGCTGGCCTGAGTCGAATCAAAGCAGTAATCAACGTATGCAGAAATCTTGCGAGCCACCAGAACCGCTGGATACGTCAACCCGAAGAATGGAACGGCACAACCGTAAATCCATGCGATTCTAACCGGAACTCGAAGGAAGCAGCGAATTCCGCCCGCGATTCGATAGGACATGGGATACGCGCTTTAATCGACCACTTACTGGCTTTGGAGAATTCGCCACCTGCGTTCATGTACACATGCTGGTTTGAGGACTCGGAAGCCAGACACTTAAAAAATCAATCATTGTTTATGCATGTGGCAGCTGGAAACAGCATTCGAGGAACCGCGTATGGAAAATCGCTGACCAGAAAGATGGTCGCGCGGCTTCCTAACGTGCCCGCCGATTCAACTTTCCAAAACGCACTACACCAAGCCCAAACTGGAAAGCGGCTAGAACACCGGGCGGATTTTCCGGGAATTCTAACCAAACGCCGTCGCAAAGCCTGGATCATCAACCCGTACTTGCGTTGTAGAAAAAACATTTCCTGGGCTCCAATCAATGTCGCCGATTTCTATCTCCGAGAAGAATCACCGGGTAGAATCATCCAAGAGCGAACCTGGATTATCCGACAACTCACTCGCCGATTCGAACTTACAAATGAAGGAAAGCGCCTCCAACACTGTGTCGGAACTTACTGGCGCGATTGTTTGGAAGCAAGAACCTCGATCTGGGCCATGGAAAGTCGTGATCTGCTGCGGACACAACCGCTCCTAACCATCGAAGTCGATCCCCGTTCTCGAAAGATCGTTCAAATCAGTGGTCTACGAAATCGCAGTCCGCGAACACAAGAAATTTCCATCATCAGCAAATGGGCAAAACAGGAATCGCTTTCGATAAACCGATGGTAAGTTCCAGACACTTCCGCCCCAACGTCACCCGCCAAAAACTATATCCGTGCTGCTGTAACTCGATCCAAAGTTCTTCGCAAGCCTGACAACCTGGCTAAGTGCCCCCAGAAATTCAGAGCTAATCAGCTCTCGAAGCGGATGAAGGTATGCCGACCAAACAACATTGTCATTCAAACAATATCTCGCATCCAACGCCCGATCAAAATTGGCTGAAAGCAAAATCTGACACTGCTCACTGGAAATCGAATTGACTTCGCCTACCGGTGTCATAATTCTCATTCGGTTATGAGTTTGGTCAGTGATGACAAACACGACGGCGCTGTCAATTTCGAATTTCCAAAACCCGGACCTTTCCTCATGAATTTCAGTCGCAGCCTCGCGAATCAAAATCCCGAGTCGATCATTGTCCATGCCAGCGGGTGCAATCATTTCACGTTTCCAATTTGACAGTAATCATATTTGCCTTTCGCTCCGAGGCTGTGATTTTATCAAACGTCTGGAACAATAAGCGCAAATGGTAACCCAACGCGTCAGTGAGGAACCTCAATGCTCCTCGATGTTCCTCGCTTACGCGTCGGGTTACCGACAAATTCTATCCTCTTCCGCGACAGACCCGTAAGGGGCGCTACTTTCGCGAAGCGAAGCCGACTTTATAGCCACAAAGCCCAATGAGCCTTCAGGGGCCATTACCGGAAAGCCTAACATTAACATGCTGAAAATTCAAAAGCCACTAAATCTCCACGCCGAACAGTTTTAGCGCCAGCGACAGGATCGTCGGCGTCAGCAACAAGCTCGCCACGGAAGTCGCAATCACAATTTGCGCCGCCACTCCGGGTTTGCCACCAAAATGCTTGGCTAAAACAACCGGGAACACGGCCGCAGGCATCGCTGACTCGACTATCAGAACTCGTTGAAGACCAGGACAAAACGAAACGGCAGCCGCCACGCCAAGAACGATTATCGGCATGATGGCGAATCTTACTGCCATCGCTCCCAAAATCACGTTCCATTTTGTTTCCCACTTTTCACTCTGAACAACCCCCGCCAACGAAGCACCGACAAGAACCAAACTGATCGGGATCGTGCAGTTTCCCAGCAGGGCAACGGTCTTACTAACCATCCCCAAACACCAACCAAATAGCCACACCATCCAAGTAGATTCAGATTCTGATGGAAATTCAAAACACGGGCCGGCAAAATTTAACAATAGCCCGATTGCAATCGCGATTGTCGGTCCGTTGATCAACCGTTTCCAAGCGCCTTTGGATTTCCCGCTGATAATCACCAAGCCGACCGTCCACAACGCAATCTCTACACCGAGGTTGTGTACAAACAGAACGCCCAACGTTTCATCACCAAACAACGCTTCCACCATCGGAATCGGAATAAAGCCGTAGTTCTGCAAACCAGCCGAAACAGAGAAGGTGTGCCTTCCATTTTCGATCGAAACCTTCGAAACCCATCCCATGAACCATGCGACCGCAAAGGCGACGACCGTCAAGCAAAATCCAGCCGCGATCGAAATGCCAACAACCGAAAAATCCTGAAGATTTTCGTTACCCGGTACTTTCCACAAGACAAAGCAAGGGTACAAAAGCCAAAGCACCAAATTCATCACGCTTTTTTCAGACTCGCTGTTGAGAACGCCGCCAACGCGAGTGACGCAGCCTAGCCCAATCATCATGAAACACGGAATTACCGCAGCGAGAATATTTACAAAGTTCATTTGGGCTATCGAGCGATCGGATTTTTGAAGCCCGGAGTATAGCTTGCCTTCTCCACGTTGAGGACTCCTCAATCCGATCAGGAGCTATTTTTTTGCCACAAGACTTACGCCAGCGATGGTAATGAACATACCAACAAAGTGCTTGACCGATGACGGCTCATTCAACACCACAATCGCCAGGATCATTGTGACGGCCGGACCAAGGGAACCGACAATCGACGCACGAGTCGCACCAACACGCAGGATGGCTTCATTGATCATGAAACTGGGAAGCACGGTACAAACCAGCCCCAAAATTAGCCCGTAAAAATAGACAATCGGCTTGGCGGAAAAGAACTCTCCCGCCGGCATCGCACATAAATAATGAACCGCCACGAAAACCGTACTGCCGATCATCGCCAAGCTTGTAAAACATCGGCTGCCAATCTGTTGCATCGCAGGTTTAGCTAACAAGACGTAAAGAGAGTAGCTTAGCGCCGCACCGAACACCAAACCGACTCCCCAAGTGACATTGGCACTGTTGCTGATCGCCTGCTCCTGTCCGTACATTACCAATACTCCGACATAAGTCAGAATGACGGCTCCTATTGTCCGCCAGCCCAGTGACTCGCCGAGATAAAACCAAGCCAAAATGGAAATCATCGCCGGGTAAGTGAACAAGGTCAGCCGTTCAAGTTGAGCTGTGATGAACTGCAACCCAACGAAGTCCAAAATCGACGCGAGATAATAGCCCAGGAAACCCAACAACAGCGAACGAATCAGGACCTTTCTGGGAAACTGTGGCGTTGAAGCGGAACGTTGCTTGAAAACGATGAAACACAGCGTCGCGACATAAAAAGGCAACGCAAAAAACATCCGAATCGCAAGTAGATGAATTGCATCAACGCCCTGTGCATACGACAGCTTGATAAAGATCGACTTCAACGCAAACAAAAATGTACCGACGACGGCCAAACTCAGCCCCGATACGAGTTGGTGATCCAAAGGGCTGTCGTTGGCTTGGTTCATCGAGTCCCGCAAATTGTTTTGACAATGCCATTCACGACCCGATCGGTCGATGGACACTAGCGCTGATGGTAACTAGCCGAGTAGGCCAACAGCTGCTCAGTGATGAGAACACCAACCAGGAGAATCAGCAACAGTCTACTGAGAGAAGAAACTGGTTTCTGGTTCGGCTCGGGATTAAAATTGTCCCAGGAAACGAGCTTAGGTTGAGACGCTTCCAAAGGGCCAAGAATCTTTTCCGACGAAGCCAACTGCATCTGACTTTCAACAGTATCCGCATTCAACGCGTATCTCCGGACCTCTTGCGAAGAATCGGTCAGTCGCAACCAAACATCGTATATTCCGGCAAAATCGGTCTCCCGTCTCATTTCGCTGGGAATCAATTTGCCAATCGAACTTACCAATCGTTCTGACGACTGAGGCGATACCTCCAGCTTGGACTTGCCCGTCAAACGTGTTCCATCACCGCCATCAGGCATCAAAGTTGTCATGCCAGGCGTGTACCTTTCAGCAGCAACTTCGACATCGATCTGCTCACCAACGAAACGATCCTGAGTAAGGAACTTCCCAGCCGCCAAATAGTCTTCGAGCAAAAGCAGGATCGGCGGAAAAGTCGCATTGCGGCTCCAGTTGTTCCAAATCGGCCCGGCAGTCGTTGTAAACGCGATCACACGTCCTTTACCAAACCCAGCTTCAACAACCAGCGGCAAATCCTGATTGCCCCGCACTGTAGCCAACACCGAAAGCCCTGCGGAATTCGCTGGCTCGGCCGGCCCGCTTGCCGCCGGATTGCTCTTACCCAAACTCCACTCAACCGACGGGCGAATGACTCTTTTAATTTGCACAAGATCAAGCAACGAATTCTTCAACCCCATCACTGGCGCAAAAATCGGATGATCCACTGGAGCGATATCGGGAATCCGATCTTCGACGAGCTCAGGAACAACAAACTGCTTATCAAGCGGAATTGGAAAGATCCCTTCTCCATTTCGATAAAGCGACTCATTGTAGGCGGCAATATTTGCTCTGGGCCCGACAAAAAAAGCCACCCCGCCCCCTGCAGAAGCGAAGGACTCGACGTTCTTGATCGCGGATTCTTCCAACGTCTCAACATCGAGCAAAAAGATCACATCATACGAAGCGAGAACTTCAAACGAAGCATCTCGCAAAAAATCGAGAGTCCGAATATCTGGGGCGATTCCAGTGGTGCCACCGGGGTTCATTGCCAGCGAAAGAAAGCCGCTATGCAGCTGCTGAGAATCGTCAATCACCAGGACTTTAGCGGAGTTGGTAATCTCGATACAGCTCCAGCGCTCGTTGTCGATCGCAATCGAGTCTTCGGGAAGCGAAGCAAAGACGACGTGTTCGCCCGGTACGTTGAAGAACACAGGAAAGGTTCGAGTCTCAGATTGTCCGGGCGCGATTGACTCAATAAAAACGGTTGGGATTTCTCCAACATCGGGATACGCTTCAGCCGGGACTGATTCGCTCGACGGTGCAGCAAACGTCAGCGAGCCAATCATAATCTGGACTTTTTCCGCCGCAGTATCAGCACAGTTTTTGACAGTAACCTGCATCATCAACGGGGTCCCGGCGACGCGAACATTACCTGCCGGAAGCAACTGTGTGATGGCGAGGTTGGGCTGCTGGGTCGCAGCGCAGTTTACCAACTCAATCGCGGCGCCACTTGCGTGGATCTCAGCCATGATTGGTTCAACCTCCGCCGAATTTGCCCAGTCCTTTTCTCGAAAGTCCGAAAGAACATAAACGATCGCATTTTCCTGTTCGCGTTGCTTAATCAACTCTGAAATCGTCTGCAGGCTGCCACGCAAACCGACCGAGAGATTGGATACTTCGAGTTGGGCTTTGACGCTCTCGATCCGCTGGTCAAAACGATTGTCAACCAATTCCCCGTTGATATCGGCCAACAGTCCCATCAGCGCCGTGTTCTTGTCCGCTCCTGAAGCCTCATCTTCTCCTGTCGCGATCCCTGTAAGATTCGTTGGCCGCGCCATCGAGTATCGCAACATTGAAAACAGCTGGCCCTGACGGTTTCGAGCTCGAGCCCCGATCAACGAAAGCGTCGAAACTGCTCGATCGAACGCCGAACCACCGCTTCCCCTGTCGCTCATTGAAAAACTATCGTCCAGCAAAACGTAGTGGTGCGTCGTCCGTCCGCCCAACAGTTTCGAAATTCTGTCTTCATTGCAGCCGATCTGAGCCAGCATCAATAAAGCCATTACCAGTGCCGCAATTCGAGAAAGCAACAAAAACAATTGCTTGAGCCAGACCCAGTTCCGATTCTTTTTATGGCTCTTAAGCAGGAACTCCATCGCCGCCCATTTGACGGTCTTGTGCCGCATCAAGTTGATCAAATGGATCAGGATGGGCAATAAAACCATCGAAGCAATCAAGCTTCCCCACACCCACGGAGTACTGGTAAACAGATTGTCGATCATTACCGACTCCTGTTTCTAGACATGCGGCGACTGAGGAACTCAGCCAACACCGCATCGAGCGGATCACTCGTTTTCACCAAAGCGTAGTCGATCGCGTTTATTGCACACTGATGCCGGACTTGTTCGAGAAACTCGTTTAACGCCTCCAAATAGCCTTCACGCAACGCTTTGGGGTTACAGTTGAGTCGTGTTTGAGATTCCATATCCTCAAACCGAGTCGCCCCTGTAAACGGAAACTCAAGTTCGTCATCGTCGAGCACATGAAACACAAGCACATCGTGTCCTCGTTGCCGCAACAGTCGCAACCCTTTCATCGTCGCATCGACATCGCCGAAAAGATCTGATACCACAATCATCATTCCGCGTCGTGGATAGATTTGGGCGGCTTGGACAAAAATGTTTTCAAGATCGGTTTTGTCGCGTGGTTGATTCACGTCGAGCGACTTAATAATCGAGGTAAGCTGCGTCTTTTTTGAAAGCGTCTCAATCCTGGCCCGAACTTTGTCATCAAATGTCATGCAGCCTACGGCATCCTGATGCTTGAGAATCAAAAATGCCAACGAAGCCGCAATCGTGGCGGCATATTCGTATTTGGTCAGATGGCCGCCTCCGTAGCCCATACTGCTGGAGACGTCGACCAGCAGATTGACACGCATATTGGTGTCTTCTTCAAACTGCTTAATATAAAGCCGGTCCTGGCGAGCCCAGACTTTCCAGTCGACATGGCGAAGATCGTCACCCGGAGCGTACTCACGATGCTGAAGGAACTCGACCGACTGCCCAAAGTACGGACTACGATGCATGCCCGAAAGAAAACCTTCGACGATATGCTGAGCCCGTAGATCAAGTCGCGCGATGCGCTTGATTGCTTCAGGATGCAAAAATCTTTTGGAATCGGGCATCGTTGGTCAGTTCGTCTTCTTTGGCAGGTGTCTGTTCAATCAGTTGATCAATGACGTCGTCCGAAGTCACTCCGTCACTCTGAGCAGCAAAGTTGACGGCCAACCGATGACGCAAAACCGGCTTGGCCAGCTCCGCGATATCGTCGGTCGAAACATGAGTCCGACCATACATTAACGCTCTGGTTTTACCGCCGAGAATCAAGTACTGCACCGCCCGCGGACCGGCGCCCCAGCCAATACTCTGAGCAACAAAACCTGGAACGCCGTCGGTACCAATCCGAGTTTGCCGCACCAGCGACAAAGCATATCGAACGACATGGTCCGAAACTGGCACGTCGCGAATGGTATCCTGAAGTTTTATAATTTCTTCGCCTGAGATTACCGGTTTGACTTCGTGGTTGCCTCGGGCGGTCGTGCGCCGAGCGATCTCAAATTCGTCATCAAAACTCGGATAGTCAACGAAGACTTTAAACATGAAGCGATCTTGCTGAGCTTCGGGCAGCGGATAAGTCCCTTCTTGTTCGATTGGATTCTGAGTCGCAAGAACAAAAAACGGATTGGCAAGCTGATGGCGAACACGACCAACGGTGACGGTCCGCTCCTGCATCGCTTCAAGCAACGCCGCTTGTGTCTTGGGCGGGGTTCGGTTGATCTCGTCAGCTAGAATGATGTTGGAGAAAATCGGGCCTTCCAGAAATCGTCGTTCGCGAGCCCCAGTGGTTTTGTTCTCTTCGATAATCTCGGTGCCCGTGATGTCGGCCGGCATCAGATCGGGCGTAAACTGGATTCGAGAAAACGAGAGGTTAAGCGTCTTGGCCAGCGTGCTGATCATCAACGTCTTGGCCAGTCCAGGGACACCTTCGAGTAAGCAGTGCCCGCGACTGAACATCGAAATCAGAAGCTGCTCGATGACTGCTGATTGGCCCACGATAACCTGAGACAACTCGGCTTGTATTTGCTCCCGGGCGTTCCTCAGCCGGTCGATCGCGTCTTGTCCAATCGGATTGTCTGTCATGTCGCCGCCCAAATTACCGAACCTGAATTTCCCCGGCTGATTTGCGAACTCATTCGTCAGCACAGGCACGGTAAAGGATAATGTTCCCAAGCGATAACGGCTACCGCCCATTGGCACTTACTTAGGCCGGAGGCCGGCACATGAACTGCCGGTGGTATCGGCCACCGGACCACACGTAACATCGTCCACTACTACCGCTCTGCTTCGAGCAGTCGTCGTTCCCGCTCTCTCTTCTCAACGAGCAACTGCTGAGCCTCTACTGCTTTCTGAAGCACCTTTTCCTGATCAGCCCGAATCAGATCGGTGTTCAGCGATCGCGCATCTCTGTCTCTGGTCACAAGACTCGATGGAATCGCACTGAACCTCAGCAGACGAGCCACTGGTGCTGGCGGGAGATCATCTGAGTAGCCCATCTTCAATACAGCCTGGTAGTCATCGAAATTGAGCAACATTTTACCACTCTGAGGATCGTTGACGAAATGGTAATTCGCTTGGTAACCCGTAGTTGCACGAATCAGAGAATTGAAAACCTGTTGGCCGTTCTCAAGATTGACTCCCACGACTTGAGTTGAACGAGAACCGCTTACATTGTCATTGAACCGACGAATAAATACGTACAGAGGTGTATTGAAAGGAGTATTCTGCCCAATTTGAAAATGGTCGAACTGAACATGATCTTTCCAAAGATCCCTTCCGGTCTGACTGTCAACGCAAATCATCGTTCCTTTCCACGACAACTCAGAATAATCGATGTACAACACTTCGACTTTGAGCTCCTCAATCTTCGTCCGGGTCGGACAATAACCCCGCTTGAGGTGAACCAAATATTTTCCCCGCTTAATCGCCACGCCGATTCCATCAACCTCTGCACGATCGGCAACATCGAGTTTCACCGCCGTTTTGAACAAAACCCGACCACTTTTAACATCAACAAATTCCAATTCATCACCTGGTGGGAGAACCGCAATTCGGTCGTGCCCCACTCGACAAGCCAAAGTCGCTGACGAGCGACGATTACCGGACCGCGCTGGGTATTCTTTTTCCCAAATCATTTTTTGAGAGAAAAGATCATAAAGCCCCAGCGTCTTAACTCGCCGCGAGCGCAACGTTTTGGCGGAGCCCCCGTTCTGAGATTTAACTTTGGCACGGGTGGCATTTCGTGAAGAACTAATATTGGAGACAAGACACTGAGTCCCATAGGCTTGCCAAACTGAGCCCACATCGGCCGGCAGATTCCTAATTCCGATCAAACGTCCGTCTGCAGGTGAGTAGAAGCCGACTTCACGCTTGTTGGCATTCCAACCCGCAATGTACTCCTTGTTGCCGAGCAAAACGGAACCTGGATGCCGACTGGGACGCTCCCAGATTTTTCTTCCCGTCCGCGTATCAACGGCAATCAAATTGGACAGATCAAAATAGCAGACCACATCGTCCCTGATTGGACTAACAAAAGCCCGATTCTCGTACCATCGAGATCGGGACTTCATCTCAACCTCTCCCCAGGCCTCTGGAATTCCGTCAACCGATCGTCCGCGACTACCGCCGGAAATACTCTTGTACCAAAGGACTGGCGATAGTTGTTGTCGTAGCTTGACCCAGTCAAAAACAAAAACTTCCCGAGCAACATTAACCAGCGCTAAATCGTTTTTGATTGAAATCTGACCTTGGGTGTATCGACTGTAATTGTCAATTTTTTGTTCAAGCCCGTCGCGTACGACAAACCGATGAATCTGTTTACCATTGGCGTCGTTAATATAAAATTCGCCAGTCTGCTGAAGGAAACGAAACTGATAGGTCGCATACTTCGGCGAGTCGGCGTCTTTCAATCTGATTCGACAAGGGATCAGTTTGCTTATTCTCTCCGAGCTCGAAGTCACTTCAACTTGATTGAATTCCACGACAGCAGCGCTTTCGGGTTGCTCATCCCCTACCCCGGCTCGATCAAGAATCGATTTGGCGAATTCAGCGCCCAGAGTCTTACCCGAAACTGGGATCTCGGCATAGTTGGAATTGATATAACTTGCCGTCTCGATCGCTTTGTCAGGCAAGCCCAACTCAAGCCAGCGCTCAGCCAGCAGCGCACTTGCACGAGCGTCGATTTTTTTCCCGCCAGAGTCTCCACTGGATTCTAACGACGCCTTGAGCCGCTTGGCCTGGCAAATTTCTCCATCTGCAATAAGCGCCGAAAAGAGTTGTAGCCGAAACTCAGCATCAATCAACTTTAGTGGGAACACTTCAAGCAAGTCGTACAACGCCTTCGATTTCCGCGCATCGTTTGCCGGGAACAACTCAGAATCCAGACGAGCGATCAGCGCGTTGACTTTGCGGGCGATGTCAGATCGCCGCTCTTTATCTGACTGTTCGAAAATCAAATCAATTTGCAACGCGATCCAGCGATCGAGTCGCAAGGCAATATTATAGTCGACCAGGTCAGTCGACTGGTCCTCACTGGTCAGCGCGTCTTGCTTCTTGCTGGCAAGCCGGGCATCGTGAAGTCGAGTTGGAACTTCGATAAACTCGCCCGACAAATTTTTGATCTCTTCGATCGGGTCAAGCAAGCCAAACAGGTCATCAATCGAAGACTGGAATTTACCGCTTCGATTCTGGCCACCAATCTTTAAAGTAAGGTACTCCAGTTTTCGCTCCGCGATTAACGCTCCGGCGTGTTTTTCGGCGAGTTGGCAACCGTAGTCAAAGTCAGATTCCATCATCTGCAGAATCAAGTCGAAGAGCATGCTCCGGTAGCCAGGATTCCTGGTTCGCTCGAACGCCAATTGGATCGTTTCAATTGCCGCTTTCAAATCTCCGTCTTGCAATTGAAGCTGAGATTTGATGGCCATCTGCTCGGGCGTCAATTCTGCTTCTTGCTGCGCCAGCTCAACCAATTCTCGCATTGGTTCGTCTTGCAAAAAAGTCGACAAACGATCGACACCATGAGATAGTACGTCACCTTTGTGGCAAATGAGATTTCCCAACACCCCATCCGTCTGGACAGCTTTCACGAGTTTTCCCGTCTTCAAATCAACTTGAACGACATGCTTGGAGGTCGTCGGAAAATAATAGGATCCACGATTCACGTACCCGCGCCCCGAGGGCTTGCCGTATCGGTCCAACTCCAACTTCCAGACCGGATTTCCGGTCAACAGACTGATCGCCCGCACGTTGGTCTCACCGAGCAAAATCGTTAAACCATTTTCAACACATGCGACCAGCAGCGAATCCAAACGTGGCGATTTCGCTGTCCTGCCTGTCGACCGATCGTAGCCGGGAAAACCATTTTGAAGATCAACGCAGATCAACTCCTGAGAATCAACGGGAGTGAACAAGACCTTCCCGTCAGCGATCGTGATCGTCGAGTCGCGCCATAGCCCAGTCAGTGGATCCGAGTTGGACAGCTTCCCCGGAGAGATTGGCTGAACCTCTTTTTTTCCAGGCGAGGTATACTGATACCCCCAAAGCAACGATCGCGTGGACAGGTCGACTCCAACCAAGGCGCCAGTTCCAGTCGAACAGACGACAACCCCATCAGCAAACGAAGGCGTTGCACCCGAGAGACGTCGATACCGATCGTTTTCAATTTTGAGACTGGTTTCCGTCGTTCCCAGTCGCTGCTGCCAATTCAATTTTCCAGTCCGAGCATCCAGCACGACCAGCAAGACTTCCGATTGCTGGCGACAAACAGCAAACAGCTCACCTCTGAGCGGTAACGGCGCACCAAGAAACAACGTCTTGGCCAATTTGGGCTCATCGAGACCTGTCTCGCCTCCGACTTCCCAAACAAACGCCCCCTGACGCTCAATATCGATAGCTTGAAGCTCATTATAGGTACGCTGCAAAAACTGATCGGAATCGCTTCCAGCCGACTCAACCGCGTTGGCTGAAAAGCCTGGCTTGGGAACGACAAAGATACGCTGGCCGTCACTGCTGGCTTGACCATAAATAGAATCTTGCCACATCCGCTCTGTCATCGTCACCTTGGGAAGCTTTCGCGGCTTTTCGAGCAACCGATTCGAATCAACTTTGGCAGTAAAATCAGTCGGCGGATAAGCCCAAATTCGCTTTCCAGTTTTAAAATCGACACCAATCATTCGATCGAACGCACGCATCACGATCGTATCGCCTACCGCCAGCGGTTGAACCGCAGGGATGGGAGCGGACTTTAGATGGATCAAGTCGCGCTGCCGCTTGACGACCGATTCTTCAAAATCTGGATCGTTAAGCGTAACCGTTGACCAGCGCGGAGAAATCAATGGAAAACCAGTTCCGCTTCTGGCGTTGCGCTGAGGGTTACCGCCGGACATTACCCACTGATTGACCATCGCGATTTCCTGTAGTGGCGAATCGCCAATCAGGTTTTCCAGCCAACTCAGGGTCTGGTCCCTTTTGTCGAACAATCGAACCGGTTTTCCCATAAAATTGATCGAGTCTTGATCGTTGTTTTTCTTAAGCTCAGTTAACGCGGTTATTGCCCTGGCCCGTGAGTCGCCAAGCATCCAGCAGGTCGCCAGCAGCACCGAAGCTTCCGGGTCGTGGATCGCTCGCCCTTCGGAGTAACGAGTGACGCGAGAGAAACAATTCGCCGCCGCAATTGGCCTGCCTTCGTCCAGATGGTAGTGCCCCAGCAGCATCGCGGCGTCGAATCCAGCATCGGTAAAGAAGAACCGCTGCATGACTTGGGATACACCAGTGAAGTCGTCACTCTGAAGCGCTTTCTCAAGCATCTTTTTGGCCTGGATGCCGTAACGAAGCCTGTAAAGCTGTCGGTCTTTGGGGGACAGCGAGCCAAGAATATCCTGCGCTCGAATTCGTAAACTTGCCGAAACTCCTTCGACCGCAGAGGCGACCGGAACAAGATAGTCCTCGGCGGTGGAATCACTGAGAACTTCTCCCAGCAGCGAAACCGCTCGCGTCATTTCCTTTTCTTTGATCGCTCGATCTGCCCGCAATAAAGGACGGATCACCTCGCGAGGCGCTGGAATAAAGACCGACTGCTCTTTTTGAACCAACGTGTCCCTTAATGAACGGTCGATCTCGTCTTCCAATTCATCATCGCTGCGATCGCCAAGAACAATCTGTGCGCAACTTTGCTCCGGCCACACGTGCACCCAGCCTGCCAGAATTAAGCCAATCGGAAGCCACGCCACGACAAAACGCAACGACGCCAAGCTCCGCAGGCAAAATCGACTGACGAATCGCCCTCGGGTAAGCCAACTCCCGAAATTCACGCCCGCTTGCTGATCGTTAACCATAGTCACATCGTTGAGGTCGTTAAGGAAAACCTCAATCATTGTAACAGTGGGACGAGTGATACCAAAGTGCGACTAGTTGGCGAGCCTCGTTACGAAAGTTCCCCGCGGATCAAGAGAGCAGAAATCGCCTGTAAAATCGTACTGTATCTAGTGGTGCTGCAGTCGAACCAACACCGCTGATGAGAAGATTTCCGGACTGATCGATATCTGCAGATGTAAGATTGAGCGAATCACCAACTTGCTGACCGCCGTCACCAAATTCAACGTCGGG